>JAQICO010000345.1 GCA_027858495.1 Spirochaetaceae bacterium | reverse complement strand
GGTTTCTTTGGGATATATTCGCCCCGACGGGTTATTGGGTGAATTGACAATAATCGCCGCGGTTTTTTTTGTGATAGCCCTTTCGATGGCAGATATATCCAGGTCAAAATCCGCTGTACCGTTAACTATCTTTAGGAATCCACCATGATTATCCACATAGAATTTGTATTCTACAAAATATGGAGCGGAAACCAGCACTTCATAGCCTTGGTTTAAAATGGTTTTAAGTGCAACATTCAATGCACCTCCAGCCCCGCTGGTCATCAATACATGGCGCATGTCCAGGTTGCTTCCCTGTTCTTTGTTAATATATTCTGCAACCATGGCCCGTACGGGGGGATAACCGTTGTTGGGCATATAACCGTGGATATTGAGATCGGTTCTTTTGGCTTCCTCTTCCAAAATCTGCTGAAATATTTCTGGAGGGGGTACATCGGGATTACCAATGGAGAAATCACATATTTTATCTCTACCGTGTTCCGCTTTTAGTTTAGCCCCTTCTTCAAACATTTTACGTATGAAGGAAGAAGACTCCATAAAGGAAGCTATCTTTTTTGAAATTGCCATGAGATTCCCCATTCGTTGAATATCTTTTATTGTGCCAGTTGATTTCTCAATTTGAATAATCAGCACGCCAACAATAGAATAAACGGGTTTTTAGAATATGGCCAGTTTTTTTTATAGTTGGTATCTAAGCCCGGCTTGAAGCCGCATGCTGGAAAGATTATCGGGGTAGTCAATATCTTCGTATTTCTGTGCTATGATGATGGATCTTAAAAAGCTGAATCGATAACCCGTCATAATGGTAAAGGATAACTTCGGCTTGATTTCCCAGCCCAAGCGCAAGCCCAGGTCTGCCACAGCCGAGCCGTACCACTGAAGACTCATTCCCGGATCCTGAAAGCCTATGGCTCCATAAAGGCTTAACCAACGCTTATCTTCATGCCAGGTGAATTCGTTTATCAGCGTATTGTAACGGATAACTCCTTCAATGGGCGTGCTACGCCGATGAATCACCGTCATGGACCCCCAGGATACTCCAATCCCCCAATGTTCCGTGGGATATATCAGTAGACTGGCATCAAGAACAGGTGAAACGGTGTAAGCTCCAGAAATGTCTAAATGATTTTTAAAATCACCCACATACCCGGCGATGCCACTGTCTATTTGTATATGAAGTCCCACCTCTTCTTCCATGGAATGAAGTGTAAAGGAGAAGAAAAAAGCTATGATAATAAAATTGATTTTATTCAAAATTCATCCTCAATTTATATTTTTACTGAAGTCTAAGATGTTTAAAGGCTTGTAACTGAAATTTTACAAGGAAAGCCAAGGGATCTCCAAAGAATGTTATAGAGAAGAGAGCATTTTATTAATTTTCTCTAATAAGTCTTGAGAATAAACCTCTAATCCATGGTCCAACTGTGAGAGAGGAATTCTAAAGCCGATAGCTCCCGGATGCCCCCCTCCATTTCCTATGTTTAATACCTCGATGATTTTACGAAGATCCAGAGCGTTAAAATCCTGGGAACGCCGTATTCGAAACTGTACCAGAGGATTCTCTTCTCCCCGGTCAACGTAGGCCACCATGCCCATCACTCCGCATGCTTCGGCTAACTCATCGGCCAGATATCTTGCAACGGTGACCACGGTTTCATTGTCAAATAAGCCATTTATTGGGGCCATTTCTTTCTTGCCAATCACCACAGCGTTTATGTTCTTAATACTGATCCCATTATATTCCTTCATCAGTGCATAACATTCATCTTCACCCAATGAAAGTTTTTGCATTTCCTTAAATATATCCTTCATGGAAGAAAAGTTTTTAGAGTTTTGACGGGTTTTCTTGACCAATAAATCATTGAAGAGGTTACTGAATAATTTATAATACATACGTTCCTTTCGCGTTTTTAAGTACTGGCCCATCTTTGTATCTCCGACGATTCCAGTGAGTACAGCCAGCACAAAATTTCTGGTGAACAGATCGTGAATATTATATTTTTTTACCAGCTTATTCTGTTTCTGAAGTTTTATGGCCAATATTCCGACCAATTCACTGGCAGATGCGGCGTCGTCTACCAATCTGAAATCTTCATCGCCCAAATAACCGCTGTCGGCTTGAAGGTGATGATCCACCTCCACTTTAATAATGGAGGAATTTAGCAGTTCCCTATCCCTGGGGAATTGTTCCCTCATGTCCGGCTTGGGTGTGTCCATAAAAAAGATTACAGAAAAATCTTCTTGGATTTCTTCATCGTTATAAAGGATATCCAGTGAATTATACCGGGAAATATTTATCATATACTGATACTTCCGGTTTAATCTCCGTGGAATTAATAGGCTTACTTTTTTATGGAAATTCCTCAGCAGCAGCCCCATAGAAATCATGGAAGAAATGCAGTCTACGTCGGGCTGTTTATGACCGATAATAAGAAAATTATTATTCCTATCGATAAGATCAAAAATCCTTTGGATAATTCTATTCCGTTGAGCAATGCTTGTAAGGGCCGTCTTCGTACTATGTTGTTGAACCCATATCTGTGCCCGGTTTCTTCCCGCTTCCTTGGCTTGATATAGAGCCTTATCTGCTCGTTCTATTAAAAGTTCCACCGACATGGAGCCCGTGGGCAGGCAGGCGATACCCGCGCTGGCTGTGATTTTATTCATGGAACCTTGCAGCCCTTCAAGAGTTTTAATACGACCGATATCCCGTACCATTTTATTACACAGGGACAAGGTTTTTTCCGTCGAGGTATTGGGTAGTAGAAAGCAGAATTCATCGCCGCCGTAGCGGGCTAATATATCATCCTCACGAAATACATTTCTAAAGATAGAAACCACTTCCAGCAGAATCTGATTCCCAGTTTCCTGGCCGAATTCAAGATTCAGCTTGCCAAAATGATCCAGGTCTATCATTACCATGGTTAAAGGGGTTTTCCCCTGTTGCGCCTGGCGCACTCTGCCTTCCAGGGATTCATCGAGAAAACGGCGGTTATATAGGCCTGTAAAATCGTCAGTGATGGCTCGGGTTCTGGCTTGTTCTCCCCAGGTAACCATGTCTTCAAGAAATGCGCCGGTTTTCTGTAGCCTTGAAGTGGTGGTCTGAAGCATGGGATTCATGATGGCGATGCCCGCTTTGGGATTCTCTTTAATAAATCGGTAAAAATCCTCCGAACGAAGGCACAAAAGGGTGGCGTCTTCCAGGGTTGAGCAGGTGGCAGAACGGGGAGAATTATCAAAAATTGACATTTCTCCAAAAAAATTACCCGGTTTGATTTGGGCAAGCTCCAGGGTGTCTCCCTGGGGAGTTTTTAGGGTTATGGCAATTACTCCAGTTAATAATATATAGAGCGTATCGCCTAGGTCTCCTTCATGAAACAGGGTTTTTCCCTTTGAATAATCCATAGTGATCATAGATTTAAAAAGTGAATTCAGCTGTTGTTTATCCAATTGGGAAAACATATCCATGGATTGAAGAATCTTTAATGGCGAAGCCTTCATAGGTTTTCTCCATCTAAGAAAAGGATTTTATTCCCCCCTCTTTCTCTTCCAATCAAAGGCAGTTCATGAACCTGTTCGATAAAGGGTATGGCTTCCATTTCTGTGTCAGAGTAAAGCCCGATACCCACACTGGCGCTAAAGTGAAAAGGGTGGGAACCTGTCAAATCAGAAAGATCCAGCTGATTTATATAGCTCTGTAATTCCTCGGCTTTTTGATATGCTTCTTTCCGCTCTGTCCCGGGAAGTATTATAGCCATGGCGTTACCCTTGTATCGGGCGATATTACTATCTGTGCCTATGAAATCTCGCAGTCCCTTGGCCATGGCTATGATGGCACGGTCACCGGCTTCGTGGCCGTAATTATCGTTTAGTTCCTTAAAATTATCCGGTTTGGAAATGAGCAGCGCAAAGGGGGTGATTCCTTGATGTATGTAACTCTCCAGAGTTTCCTGAAGATAACTCTGATTATATATTCCCGTTAATTTATCCCTGTAAACCTGTTTCTTTAATTCCTGGACCATGGGCGTATTTTCTTTGACCAGTTCGTTGGCTCTACGGATACGCTTTGATATGACCACCAGAATATTGTGTAAAACCTGGGCGGAAATGGCAGGATGGTCCTCTAAGAACTCTTTAAAATTAACGCCATCTTTAGGGAAACAAAGCAATTCGCTGTTTTTCAAAGCAAGAGCCTGTACCTTTCTTTTTACACCGGAAAACAGATCCAGCTCTCCGAAGGAATTTCCCTGGATAAATCGGGCAATCAATACAGGCTGGTCGTCTTCTATCTTCTGAACCATAACCTCACCGCTGTTAACGATATAGAGGGCCTTTGCTTGTTCACCCTGGGAAAAAAGGATTTCGTCTTGTTTAAACTTTATTAACGCACTGAATTTTGCTACTTCCTCAAGCTCTATATCATTGAGAGAGTTAAAAATGTCCACATTTTTTAACAATGTTTCATCTTTTCCAGGTTTTGTCATATTCTCCTCAAAGGAAATTTACACTCTCGCTGAGTAATCAATATAGATTCTTCAGAAGTAGTACTTAGTATATAACGGTTTAGCTGGTTTCAAAAGGAAATTATATTAATCTCTCTATTAATGATTGCTCTGGATAAAAGAAATAAGCACAAGCTTGACAAAAAAAGACCTTTTAGCTATTCTTCAACTCGCTAATTTGCGGCAGTGGTGGAATCGGTAGACACGCTAGCTTGAGGGGCTAGTGCTCGTTAGGGCGTGAAAGTTCAAGTCTTTTCTGCCGCAATAGTGTAAACCCATTTTGGGTTTGGTTTTAGGGCATCCTTCCTCAGGGTGCCTTTTTTAATAATCCCCAAAACTTTATAGTTCCGAATGTATACCTACTCTTCGGCAGAGCTATCCTTTTCAGATCCATTATCCATCAATTGATAACTGCGTAGCTGTGATTCCATTTCATCGATTGATTGAAGACTTTTTTCTTCCAGCATTGTGTATTCCCCTGAGATTTCCAGGATCCGGGTCACCTCATTTCCAATGGATTCAAGTTCCTGTAAAGACTGTTTAGAGAGAGATTCCTGCTCTGCCAGGGTGCTTCTGAGAGTGGAACTCATTTTCTGAACTTCTTCAGTATTCTCCCCCAAATTGAAGGTTCTTTGAGTAACCAATTCTGCAAATTCCCGGTTACTTCTTCCACCTTCTTCTATTCCATGAATATTCTGCTCCAACCGTTTCGCCTGATCTTTCAATCTACTTTTTTCTTCAATAATCAGTCCAAAGGACTGTAGCCCCAGCTGACTGGCTTCAGCCACCTGCTTAATGCTGCTGCTTACATTATTCAGAGAGCGATCGATTCCTGTAGCATTTTCCGTGGTCTGTTCTGATAGTTTGCGAATCTCCTCAGCCACTACGGAAAATCCTCTTCCTGTTTCTCCGGCATGTGCGGCTTCAATGGCTGCATTCATGGCCAAAATATTGGTTCTGTCGGCCACTTCGTTTATCATTGCAGTTATACTTAAGATCATGGATAATTCTCTGCTGATCTCTTGAAGAATACGGTCGGTTTCTAGGGCATTCTCCTGTCCCTTGTTTACCGATTGCTCCAAGGCTTCGGCCAGACGGTTTTGATCTCCCGAAATCTGCTGCAATGAACTCAAATCCTTCTCTATTCTTTCGGCGACCACTAAGGACTGTTCAGAAATGTGGTTAAGGTCATTCAATAATATTCCTGATTTATCCATATCTTCATGGATCAGGGAAATATTTTGATAGTTGGATTCCATGGATTTCTCCAGAAGATTAAAGACCTGGTTGATCCGTTGAAGATGCTGGGACACTTGGTTCAACGCATCGGTTGTCAACTTATTACCCTGATTTAGAGCCGTACTGCCATCTCTCACCTCTTCTGAGCTATTTCGAGCGGCTCTAAAAAAGCTATTCAAACTCAGGATCACCTCTGTCAAATCACGGTGTATTCTACTGATTTCATCTTTACCGGAGATCTCAGGATAAAAATCCACTTTTCCGGTTGAAATCTTTTTAACCGAATCCTGAACCCTTCTGAATCGTAAGGTAAGAGAGCGGCTAAATATAACGGTTATGATGATGACCAGTAAAAATAATAACGCACTGCCGATAAAGAAAAATATCATAGATCTACGGATTAATCGGTTGATAATTCCGTCTATACTTTCCCGAATATTGCTTAATCCCTCTGATGCTACATTGATTGAAAACTCAATTTTCTGGCACAGCGATATGGATTTACGGAGAAACTCGTTTTCGTCGACACTGAAGGAGCTGTCCCTGCCAGACGCGTAATACAACTCTGCTATAGAGACTCTGGATAAGGTGGTTGCTAAGGACATCTCTTTTCCCTTTTCTGCATATTCTATCAGCTTGGTGTAATCTAGCTGAATGAGATCCCATACCTTCAAAATAGGTTCAGCTGCAGCAATCAGTTCTTCATTGCCCGAAGATTTCAACGATTCCACCACTTCATTGAGCTGTACTTCGAGTTTTTCTTTCTCTTCTTGTAATTGATCCACTCGTTGAACATAGCCCTGTTGTCCATCGATGATAAAATTTTGGTTTCTTCGTCCTATTCGTTCATACTGCCGGATTAGCCTTTCCAATGAAAGTTGGTAACCCTTATATTGAAGACTTTCTTGAATTAAAAAAAAGGACGCTCCCAGTGCAATAGTTAGAATCAGCAAAAAGAAGATTGACAAAAGGACTAGCTTCAGTTTAATAGTCATATTTTGATTTCCTATTTATAGTATGATGTCGTTAACATATATTATAGTATTATCCAGATATTGCAAGAGAACTTTGTCATCATCATAAGCTCAACTGGCAGCCTGTGCCGCTGGACCCAATTCACTAAAGAACAGTACCGATGCCCAGGGTGAGACCGCCGGATTTCTCTTGGGACTCTGGCACGGTTGTATCTCCTTTGTAACCTTTATTATTTCCCTATTTAACGACAAGGTGAATGTCTACGAAATCCATAACAACGGCGGCTGGTATAACTTTGGCTTTGTTTTGGGGATTCTAATAATC
>JAQICO010000011.1 GCA_027858495.1 Spirochaetaceae bacterium | reverse complement strand
ACAGAAAACAGCAGCTATATCATAGTATTAGATGCCCTGGGCCATGGACTTCATCTCTACTATGGAGGGCAGTTAGAGCATCGGGAATCCTTTGAAAACCTCTACAGCCCCATGGAGCTGGGTCAGGGCTGCAGCATTTCGGCATCCAAGGACACCCCGGGATTAAGCCTGAACAATATTCCCCGGGAATATGGAGAAATCAGCCGGGGTGATTACCGATTGGGCTCGGTGGAATTGCAGGATATACAGGGTGACCAGGCATGGGACTTCACCTTCAGCGAAGCGCGTATTCTGCAGGATAAAAAAGAGATCCCCGGACTTCCCAGTGCTCTCCCCGCCCAGGATACCCAAACTCTGGAACTGGACTTTAAAGACCTAGCCAATCGGGCAGTGCTTCGTTTGGTATATTCAGTGTTCCCAGAATGGGATGTTATCACCCGAAGGGCGGAAATTCATAACCTTCAGGATAGATTGACCGTAAAAAATCTGATGAGTTTTTCTCTGGATTTTTCCCAGGGTTCCTGGGATATAACCAGCCTTCCCGGCCGCTGGATAGCCGAACGGCAAATTCACCGACGTCCATTACAGCAGGGTATAACTGAAATGAATTCCCGCCGGGGCATCAGCAGCCACGACTGTTCGCCTTTTTTTATGCTACAACACCCTGGCAGCAGCGAGCACCAAGGAGAAAGTTATGCCTTCAGCCTTGTGTACAGCGGTAGTTTTTCCGCCCGTATTGAACAGAGCAACCGGGAAGAAATCCGGCTGCAGTTGGGTATAAATCCCCAGGGCTTCAGCTGGGAACTTAAGAAGAATCAAATATTTCACAGCCCTGAAGGGGTGTTAAGCTATTCCTCCGAGGGTAGCAACGGAATCCGCCGCAATATGCACGGCTTTGTTCAGAACCACATAATCCGGGGCCCCTGGCAATGGAAAGACCGCCCCGTACTGATTAACAGTTGGGAGGCCAATTATTTCGACGTCAACGAAAAAAAGATTCTAAAGCAGGCCAAACAGGCCGCTGATCTGGGCATGGAACTCTACGTGCTGGATGACGGATGGTTCGGCCACCGAGATGACGATACATCCAGCCTGGGCGACTGGTTTCCCCATGCAAAGAAATTTCCCCGGGGCTTAAAACCCCTGGCAGAAAAAATCAATGCCCTGGGAATGGACTTTGGCATTTGGGTGGAGCCTGAAATGATTTGCCTGGACAGCAAGCTCTACCGGGAACATCCAGACTGGCTGGTACAATCTCCTTCAGGGCTGGAACCATGCCCTGGCCGAAATCAATATATTCTAGACCTGACCCGTGAAGAGGTTTGTGACTATATCAAAGACAGCCTTGGCACATTGCTGAAGAGCGCTCCCATAGGTTATATGAAATGGGATATGAACCGCAGCCTCAGCGATCTCTACAGCCCGGGACTGCCTCCGGAGAATCAGGGGGAGTTTCAGCACCGCTACCAACTTGGGCTTTACAGCATCCTCGAGTATGTTAGTGCTCACTGTCCCGAGCTGCTGCTGGAGGGTTGTGCCAGTGGAGGCGGGCGTTTTGACCTGGCCATGTTATGTTATTCCCCCCAGATTTGGACCAGTGACAACAGCGATGGCTTTGAACGCCAGGCCATTCAGCGGGGAACCAGCCTTTTTGCGCCTCCTTCAACCATGGGAGCCCACGTGAGCAGCGTTCCCAATCATCAGCTACTACGTCAGACAACCCTGGAAACACGATTTAACACAGCGGCCTTTGGCGTTTTAGGTTACGAACTGGACCCCGGAAAGCTTCGCCCTTGGGAAAAAAAGGTCATTCAAGGCCCGATAAAACTCTAGAAAGAACATCGCCGCCTATTGCAATTCGGCAATTTCAGCATGCTTGAAGATCCCCAGGATGGAAAAATTGCCTGGATAACCCTGGATCCTCAAGGAGATTGGGCGATCATTGGATATTACCAAGGCCTGGCGAAACCCAACCCTGGGCTTGTGAAGATAAAACCGGTGGGGCTGAAAAAGAATATTCTCTATAAAGTGGAACAGCGGCTTCAATACCATGAACTCCGGCAATTTGGATCCTTGATAAACCAAGCCCTGCCGGTGGAAGAATTTTCCTTCAAGGCCCTGGGGGATCAGTTATGCAACCACGGGATTGTCCCTCCCCGGCAATTTTTTGGTACAGGCAACCATGACAGACTAGCTTTTTTGGGAGACCTGGGCTCCCGCATTTTCATCATCAAAAAGGAAGAAGGCCGTGAGACAGAAAATAGCTCTAAATAATGACTGGTATTATCTACCCCAAGCTCCAGAGGGTTTCCAAGGGAAAGACTTCGACCAGAGTGACTATCAGCCTGTGCGGCTGCCCCATAGCAATGTTGAGCTTCCCTACAACCACTTCAACGAGAAGGACAGTCAGTTTATCTCCAGTTACCGCCGCAGCCTTTTCATTCCACAGACTGCACAAGGGCGGGTTATAAATCTGCATTTTGAAGGGGTGATGACCCAGGCGGATTTATACATCAACGAGAAGTTGGTGGGCCAGCATATGGGCGGTTATACGGCCTTCTTTTTTGATATTAGCGACTATCTCCATTACGGAGAAGAAAACCAGCTGGCCCTGAAGGTGGATTCACGGGAGCTGTCGGATATTCCTCCCTTTGGGGGTGTGGTTGATTATCTGCCCTACGGGGGGATATACCGGGAGGTATATCTGGAGATGGTGGCCCCTCAGCATATGGTGGATCCCTTTGTGAAAGGACGGCTTAGAGAGACTCCTGAGTTGGAGCTGGAGCTGAACTTTGTCTTGCCTCTGCAAGCGGAACAGACCGTGGAAATCAAGGTGGTCAAGGTCTGGCCGGAGGAAGAGGATACACCCCTTTATCAGGAAATCCATGGCCTCCCAAAGGGCGAGAAAAGCTGGAAGTTCTGCCAGGCTATCCCTCAGGCTCAACCTTGGGATATTGATAATCCCCAGCTCTATGAAATGGAAGCGACACTACAGGGGGTTGATAGAATATCCAGACGCTTCGGATTTCGGGAGGTAAAATTTACCGACCAGGGATTTTTCCTCAATGGAAATCCGTTGAAACTCCGGGGTCTGAACCATCATCAATCCTACCCTTTCGTGGGTTACGCCATGCCCCAATCGGCCCAATACAGCGATGTGGAAATATTAAAGAATGAACTGGGAGTAAACACCGTCCGCCTATCCCACTACCCCCATTCCCGGCACTTTTTAGATCGCTGCGACGAGCTGGGTCTTTTGGTGTTCAATGAAATACCGGGCTGGCAGTATCTGGGCGGTCCACTCTGGAAGGAAGTGGCAAAAATCAACCTACAGGAAATGATTCTGCAGGATCGCCACCACCCTTGTATCTTCATCTGGGGGGTGCGGATCAACGAATCTGCCGACTGTGATGAATTGTACAGAGAAACCAACCGTATTGCCCGGCAGCTGGATGACAGCCGTCCCACCGGGGGTGTACGCAACTTCAAGAAGAGCCATTTTTTTGAGGATGTCTACACCTACAATGACTTTATTCATTCCGGCGAGAAAATTGCCCTGGAGCCTCCCCGTAGTGTTACAGGCAGTAATAAAGGTCCCTACCTGGTCAGCGAACACAACGGACATATGTTTCCCACCAAAAAAACCGACAGCCAAAACCGCCGTCTGGAACAGGCTCTGCGCCATGGCCGGGTACTCAATGCCATGTATGGAAATCCCCGAATCAGCGGTGCCATAGGTTGGTGTATGTTCGACTACAACACCCATAAAGATTTTGGTAGCGGAGACCGAATCTGCCACCACGGGGTGATGGATATGTTCCGGCTGCCTAAATATGCAGCCTGGCTCTACGCCTCTCAGCAGGAAAGCACCCCCTTTGGCCGAGTGGCCCACAGCATGAATATCGGTGATGCGGATGCTTCCCTTTTGGGTGGAGTCTGGATTTTCTCCAATAGTGACTTTGTACGAGTATATAAAAATGATATCTGTCTGGGCGACTATTACCCCAATATAAGAGACTTACCTCACCTGCCCCATCCTCCCATATTGATAGATGATTTTATTGGAAACCAGATTGAGCAAAACGAACCCTACGGCAAAGCCAATAACCGGAGACTAAAGAGAGCTCTTCTGGATATATCCCGCATGGGTAAAATGGGTTTTAAAAGTGCCCTGGGGATTTTCTGGGTGGTCCTGACAACGCCCCTGACAAGAAAAATGGGCTACCAACTCTATACCAAATACCTGAACAGCTGGGGAAGCGACAGCCTGACCTATCGATTTGAGGGCTACCAGGGATCTACCAAGGTTTGGGAGCAAAAGCTGGGAGCCATGGAAAGCCGAAGGTTCAATCTGCGTGCTGATTATACTACTCTAAAAGAAACCGCTACCTGGCAGACCACCCGGGTGGTTGTTGAAGCTCTGGATCAATTTGGCAATGTACTGCATTACGCAGGAGATCCTCTGCAGATTCAGGTGGATGGATCGTTGGAGTTGATCGGCCCGGATTTAAGAAATCTCTACGGGGGAAGCACAGCCTTCTGGGTTAAAACCACCGGAGAAACCGGAGAAGCCCGAATCTCTGTGAGCAGTCCCGGGTGGGATGAGGTTTTGCTCTCGATAATGGTGGAATAAAAAATCCTCACAAGCATCATTCATATATATATATTTACGAATGATGCTTATTGCTGGAGGCCTTTTTAAATGGACAAGTGTTGGCAGAGTGAAGTGGTCTACCAGATATATCCACGAAGCTTTCAGGACAGCAAGGTCACTTAGGAACCGTCGGGTAGGGGCTCAGGAGGATTTTCCAGCAATCGCTGAATAGCATAATAGGCGGGTTTAGGTTCATATGAATAATCGTAGATCTGCCCTCTCCAAGCACCTCCGGCAGGGTCCCACCCGTCGGCATCGCTGATATTCCAGGTATTCCAGGTAACCACGCCCCTGTCTCGATGTTCTAGCAAAATACGTAAAACCGCTTCAAAAGTAGCCGCTTGGGCTTGATAATTAGAACCCTGCTTAAGCCAGACATTCTGCTCGGTCACATGAAAGGAGAGATCATTGTCGTGGGCCCAGTCTATCAATTGGTGAAGTTTTCTTTGATTGCCGGGAATCTTTTCCCAGCCCACATCGATATGGGCCTGCCAACCGATACCATCCACCCGTAATCCCTGATCGCGGAGATAGGGAACCAGGGCCTTTACTTTATTCCACATGGCCTGTTCCATACTTCCATGCTGGTTGATGATCAATTCGGTGTTAGGGGCGTATTGATTGGCTATTTCAAAGGCCATTTTTATATAAAGAGGCGGTTTCAGGTCAACGGATTCATCCCTACCTAAGATGGTCCAGGGATTCTCCCAAGAGTCAACACCAGGCTTGGGACCAAACCATTGGCCATTGGTACTTACCGTCTCGTTGACCACATCGAGCCAGCGAACCTGGGGCTGCCCATCGTAACGTTGACATAGAGCAGTAAAATATTCTTCTAAGTTCTCCTGCAGTTCAGCAGCTGTTCTGTCATCATTCATTGCCCAGGGAGAACACTGTGGGCCGATAGGCCCATGGATTCGTATCACTTGATTATTTTCCACTGCATGATCCATCCAACTATCCGCAGAATTCCAACTCCAAACTCCTGGGCTTGGATGTATCGTCGATTGCTTAAAATCGTTTTCAGGAGTTATATAGCTAAATTCTCTATCCAGAATATCTCTCAGGGTTCCACGACTTTTAGTCCATCCAGTGGTGCCGCCTATATAGACGTTTCCCTCTGGATATTTTTCAGCCACAATATCACGGAGAGGACGTCCATTCTCCATGGGTAAATATTCATTTACCCCCTGACTAACACAGGAATATAAAGCTACAACAATTGCAAGATATAACAGTATGTTCTTTTTCATGAGTTTTCCTTTTATAAAGTTATTTATGGACAACTTAACGACTAAATGATAGTTTATTTAGCATGAAAATCAAATACATTTTTCTAACGCTACTGATGCTTTCACTGCTTAATGGTTGCTTGGGAAAGAACCAGGTTCCCTTTACAGATGAACCAATGGAAATCCTGGAAATAGAGACTGAAGATCCCCCCTCAACGCTGCGGGAATCCCCAGGGGAAGAAGAACCTCAGCAAGCAGAAATCACTGAAGAGGAGAATCTTCCGGAACGGGGAATGAGAGTGGGAGACTATCTATTAGAATTGGTATTAAGCACTGAAGCACCCTACTTTTATAAGCTATATATCAGTGCAGACCAGGGGCAAAGCTGGTATGAGGATTCGGCCTCAATAACCACCCGACCGGTGCCCTATTACGCCGATGAGGACTATTTTATATTGCTTATAGAAGCCCAGCCGGAAGATTTGGACAGTTTTGGATATCAAGCCAATAAAAGCTATCTGGTCTTTCAAAAATCCGATAATACTATTAAACACCTGCATACCCGGGACTATGAAATCATGAGTTTTCGGGTCTTTGACGGAATTCTTTACAGCGGGATTCATATAACCGAAAGCCCCAATGGCTCCATCAGCACCATGGATATGGAAACCGGAGAAATAACATATATTTACCAAATTCTTCCGGGAGAAGAAAAGATACGAATCGACGCCTGGGCGCCCCAGGCTCAACAACAGGATACCGGGGAGATTCTGGTCTGGATAGATGAATACAACCAGCAGAGCTACCATATTGCGGGAGATCTGCTGGTACCCGGAGAAACCATGTCCCCGGAACCCTTCTACAGGAATCCAGAGCTGCCTCTCCGGTAATTATTCAATTATCACATTGAGACTGAGAGGACCGTTAATCGTTTCAGGAAGGCCGATTTCAGTGAGAGTTTTTTCTTCTAACTGATTACCATAAAAGGTCGTAAAGTCTACCTGTTCATTGGTTATTGCTTCTGTTGATTCATCAATATATGACAGGAAGGTCTTAGCCCCTAAATCTGAAAAAGCAGCATAGGTTGTACCAACTATTGGCTTATAGTTGTAAAAGGAGCCCTCCACATAATGTACAAAATTGGAAAACTGAGGTTCTCCCACTACACTAG
>JAQICO010000195.1 GCA_027858495.1 Spirochaetaceae bacterium | reverse complement strand
CTGCTCAGGATTAAGGGAGTTCCGGAGAAGGGAAAGGTTAATCGTAATCTCTTTGTATTTTTGTCAAAACAACTGGCTATCCCCCAGGCAGAGATTCAATTGGTTAAGGGCAGTACCAGCCGGGAAAAAGTTCTTCGTTTGCCATTGATATGCCGGGAGGGTTTATTTAAACTTCTAAGGGAAACTTCATGAAAAAAATTAGACTGTGGAATATAAAACGACTCTGTATCCGATTTCACAGGAAAAGCATCATCGGAATGGTCATAGAAAAATCGGTGCAAGACCGTATTCCTCACAGGGCCGCAGGATTGGCCTTTACCACTCTGTTGGCTCTGGTTCCTATTATGGCGGTGGTATTATCCTTTGGGGGTTATGATTCCATTCAGTCAAGCGTGAAAAATTACATCGTGGACACCCTTTTGCCGGGCAGTCAGGAAACCCTGCTTCAGTCACTCAATGAGTTTGCCCAGAACAGCCGCCGATTGGGCACCTGGGGGCTGCTAATCTCCCTAATCATTATTGTTCTGCTTTTGAACAGCATAGAAAATACCTTCAACCAGGTATTACGTACCAGACCCTCAAAAACTTTTTTAACCAGAGTATCAGCTTATACGGCGGCATTGATATTCGGAACTCTCCTTGCCGGGACCAGCCTTACCTTTTCAGGTAAATTCCCTGGATTTGCCAATGGATTAATTGGGGATCCCCAGGGTGGTATGGCTCTGCCCCTTATACACAGCCTTTATACCATCATTGTAATCAGCATATCTTTAATGCTCTTAATATACCTTTTCCCTGCAGGGCAAATGAAATTCAAGTCTGTATTTCTGGCCTCAATTACCGGAGGTCTGCTTTGGGAAGGATCCCGGAACGTTTTTAGTATTTGGGCAGGGACCTCTGTACGGAATTCAGTAATTTATGGTTCTCTCTTTTTAATTCCTCTGCTATTCATCTGGGTACAGGTTGCATGGATAATTATATTGGTGAGCCTGGAAATAACCTATGTACATCAGCACGGGAATATACCACGGAGCTCTATTACACGAATCGAACTACCCCAGGAAAGGGTGGCTCTGTCCATGGATCTTTTTTTATACATCTGCCAGCTTTATAGGAACCGCCGGAAACCACCCCGGTTGTACGATCTTTGTCAGCGTGTCAATTTGAATGAAGAGATGCTTTTATCCCTGCTGAGCCCCTTTGAAAACAAAAATTTGCTGCATCGCATCGACGGCAAATCCATGTCCTATGTACCCGGTGCGGATCTACGGAAAATTGGCTTAGACGAAGTGATGAAAATTTGTTTATCAGGCCGGGGCGTAGCACCGGAGATTCAACAGCTGGAAGGTAACCAGTTATGGGATTTTTACCACAGAGGAGCCATGGATGAACTTAAACACATCTCCGTGGAAGATTGGTTAAACAGAAATAATTCAGAAATTTTTTCCAATGGCTAAAGAGACAGACCAGGGGTAATATTCCGTACCGCTTAGAATTATAGGATAGCCAAAATCCCATATCAATCCAATATCCACCCGCTCCATTTGGTAAACCAGACTTCCCTGACCTTCAATATTCTGAAGATTTTCCCCATAGCGCACCAATGCTTGAGCCTTTAACCGAAGAGGTCTTAATGCTTCAAAACCGGAGAGACGATAAAAAAGTGAATCGGAAAAAAAGACTCCGAAACTCCAAGAAGGAATCATTTCAAGCTGATCGGGAGTTCTGTCTTCCAGCATGGTCAGCCCAAAGCCCACTTTAGTCCCCAGAATCATTCGGATCCCTGGTTGCTCTGCCAGGTAGTTTCTTAATTGTATCTGCAGGTATAAATTGTTCAGACCAATGGGCTGCTCGTCCTGGGGAATCAGAGCTTTATGTAACTCAACCCCAAAGCCCAACTGCCGGCTTAAGAAATCAGGAAAATAAAGCCCTTCTATATGGTAACCCTGATAGAGCCATCCACGGGTATCGGCCCATTGATTCTGATTACCCAATAACCAGGAACCGGAAAGAGATATGGGCATGGCCAGATGCAGAGAAAAAAGGGGGCGTTCCTTCCTTGCAATTTCCTTCTGTTCCTGCTGATAGATAAAATCTTCTTGAATATCAGGATTTAGCTCAGCAACATCGTCCTGCGGATCCCCATGCTGTTCCTTCTGCTCCATAAAATTTTCTACTTCCTGAGCATTATCCTGCCGCTCTATGTCTCTTAACTTCTCAATCATCTTCAAATAATTAAGGGGTAAAGAATTTTCCGGCTGAAGTTCAACGGCCTGTTCAAAGTATGATTTGGCTTGATCATATTCTTGCTGCATCATGGCTTCCCTACCCTGCTGCATCAATTCTTCAAAACTTTGAGCCCCCAGAGGCAGTGATACAATCAGTAGGAAAAACAGTAATCTATGCAATGATTTCCTCCTGGATTTCCTCTAAGAACTCCCCCTGGGACTGCCAGCTTCCCTGAAGTGTTTCATGGTTAAGAACATCGTTTAATTGGTCTATAAAAAAACTGCGGGGAACCTCTCGCGCCCCTAGACTGGCTAAATGAGAGGTGGGTTGCTGACAGTCGATAAAAGGAAAACCCCATCGCTGCAACAAGCGGGTAAAGAGTATAAAGGCCGCCTTGCTACCGTTATTTATCCGAGAGAACATGGACTCACCAAAAAAACACTTCCCCAGGGATATCCCGTAAAGTCCGGCCACCAGATTATCCTGCTGCCAAACCTCCACAGAATGGGCAAGGCCCAGACGATGCAGATCCACATAGGCCTCGATCATTTCCCCGGTGATCCAGGTATCCCGCTGACCGGGGCGTTTGGTCTCTCCGCAAAGCCGAATAACCTGGAGAAAAGCCCTATCCATGGAGTAGCGAAAGGGCCTCTTTTTAAAGAGCTTTTTCATGGAACCGGAAATATGCAGTTCCTCGGGGAAAAGCAGAAATCGAGGGTCTAAACTCCACCAGAGGATGGGCTCTCCCTGGCCGTACCAGGGAAAGATACCCTGGCTATAGGCTGAAATCAGCATTCCCGGAGAGAGATTCCCCCCCATGGCTACTATGCCCTGAGGATCGGCCGACTCCACCGGAGGGAAGGGATAATATTGATGGGCATCCAGCCAGGGGAAGTCCCGAGGGCTCATTATTTTTTTACCACTTCCACAAAGATGTTTCCGTCCCGGAGGGTGGCCCGGGCGGTTCCGCCCTTTTTCAAATCCCCGAAGAGCACTTGATCCACAAAGAAATTGCGAATTTGCTTCTCCACCAGTCGTGAGATATTACGTGCGCCGAACTCGGGGTTATACCCCTCTTTGGCCAGCCAGGCCACGGCATCCCGGGTGATTTCCAAGGTGATATCCTTTTCTTTCAACATGATTCGGAAGGTGGAGATCTCCTTGCGGACGATATTCTTTACCACCTCCATATCCAATCCTCGGAACACCACCACCTGATCCAGGCGGTTGCGGAATTCCGGGCTGAAATTAAGTTTCACCGCATCGTCGATGGCACTCCAGTTTACATTACCCTTACCAAAACCTATCTGAGGTTTTCCGATATCCCGGGCACCGGCGTTGGAGGTGAGGATAACAATGACATTGCGGAAATCGGCCTTGCGCCCCTGATTGTCGGTGACGGTGGCATAATCCATGACCTGCAAAAGGATATTAAAAACATCCTGATGGGCCTTTTCTATCTCGTCGAGCAGAAGCACCGCATGGGGATGTTTTCGAATGCTGTCGGTGAGGATTCCACCCTCTTCAAAACCCACATAACCGGGAGGAGAACCGATAAACCTGGAAACGCTGTGTTTCTCCTGATACTCACTCATGTCGAAGCGGATCAGGGGAATGCCCATCTCCTCGGAAAGCTGACGGGCCAGTTCGGTCTTACCTACTCCAGTAGGTCCTACAAAAAGAAAGGAGGCCACCGGTTTATCGGGATCCCGGAAGCCTGCCCGGGAACGTTTAATGGCTCTCACCGCTTCGGAGATGGCCAGGTTCTGGCCAAAGATCTTTTCTTTCAGGCGGAATTCTAATCCCTGAAGCTGAGCTCCCTCGGTGGTTTTCACCGATCTCTCGGGAATCCGGGCCATCCGGGCCAGCACCCGTTCCATATCCCTCAGCCCCACCACGGCGATGTCCTTGGGTTCTTGGGTATTCTGTTCTGCAGTAGAAGACCCATGAGTGCCTTCATCCTGGGAGGGTGTGAATTCCGCATCTTTATCTTCCACGGTCTGTTCCACTTCCTCGGGTTCAAAGAGATTCAGCTCCTCGGAATCATTTTGATCTTCCTTGTCATCCTCCATATCTCCATAGAGCATTTTCCAGGAACCGGCTTCATCCATCAGGTCGATGGCCTTGTCCGGCTGGAAGCGTTCTTTCAGGTAACGGCTGGTCAAATCCACCGCGGCTTCCAGGGCCTCTTCGCTGTAAATCACCCCATGGTGTTCCTGGTAGGATTCCTTGAGTCCATGAAGAATGGCCAGGGTATCATCCCGAGAGGGTTCGGTTATATCGATCTTCTGAAAACGCCGAGCCAGGGCATGGTCCTTTTCAAAGTATTTTTTATATTCCCCGTAGGTGGTAGAGCCGATACAGCGCAGACGCCCCCGCCCCAGGGCAGGTTTCAGAAGATTAGAGGCATCCATACTGCCTCCCGAAACAGCGCCAGCTCCGATGATGGTATGTATTTCATCGATAAAAAGAATGGATTTCTCCTGCTCTTCTATCTGACTGATCACTTTTTTCAGGCGTTCTTCAAAGTCCCCACGGTAACGGGTTCCCGCTAAAAGGGCCCCCATATCCAGAGAATAGAGAGAATAATCCTTCAGACGATCGGGCACTTCACCCGAGGCGATACGCTGGGCCAATCCCTCGGTGATGGCGGTTTTACCCACACCGGGCTCGCCCACATGGACGGGATTATTTTTCATTCGGCGACAGAGAATCTGTATGGTTCGCTCCAGCTCTTCCTTCCGGCCGATCAGTGGTTCCAGTTTACCCTGCTTTGCCAGATCGGTGAGACAGCTGGCAAATTGGGCCAGGGCATTGGCGGATCCCTTTTTCTTTGTATTGATGCGTTCTTCGGTACGGGGATCATCAAAAATGGTTTCGGAGAATTCCTCCTCTTCCCCATCCTCTAAATCTTCATCGTCGTCTTCTTCTTCCACCCCGTGGGAAACCACCTGCAGCAGGGTCAGTTTATCCAGACCGTTTTTATGGAGATAGTAAGCTCCGAAGGATTCTTTCTCTTCATAGAGCGATACGATGAGATCCTTCACATCAAGACTCTCCCTGCCCGAAGAGGCCAGCTGGGTGATGGAACGTTCCAGCACATTGATAAAGCCGATGGTCTGAATGGGCTCCACCTGACCTTCAATCCGGGGGATCTGTTTATCCAGATGGCCTTGAAGGGCCTTTTGAAGGGCCTCAACATCCACTTCACAATCCTCTAGGATTTCCTTGGGGGTGCTGTAATCCAGGGAAGCTAGAAGCAAATGCTCCGGTGTGAAATATTCATGACCGGCGCTGCGGGCCATCACATAGGCCTCGTTTAAAATCTGTTGCAGTTCTTTGGACATATCCATTAGATTTTCTCCAATACGGAACGTAGAGGGAAACCCTCTTTACGAGCCTCGCGGCTTACCTGATCTATCTTGGTTGTGGCGATATCGTAGGTGTAGATTCCCACGCCTGCTTTGCCCTTTTTATGGACATCCAGCATTATCTGGGATGATTCTATGGGACTCTTATGAAAGATGGAGATTAGAATCTTCACCACAAAGTCCTGGGGCGTGTAATCATCGTTTAGCAGAATTACCCGGTACATGGAGGGTTCTTCCACCTTTTGATCTTCTAAAACGGAGCCCTCAAACTGATCTTCAAAGGAATTTGACATACCCTAAATGTACCCCTTAACGCAGGAAAGATCAATAAAACATTGGCATTTACAAAGGCAGATCTATCCGCTATGATAGAGAAGCAGTTCACCTATTATTTGCGATACCCTGAAAAGGACCTTCGGGGGAATCCAGGGAGGAAAAAAGTGAAGAAACTATATACGTCCATCCTATTTATGTTATTGATCCTGGCGGTTGCCCAGGCAGAGGTAACCTTTTTAGACGACCTTAATCAGGCTCAGCGCTATGAATTAAGCCAGGCCTATTTAGCGGTAAGCCAGCGCTACGAAGAATTGGGCGATGACCAACGGGCCCAGGGATATAAAGATGTATCCGATGCCATCTTAGCTACCCTGAATGAAGGTCCTTCGGTGGAAGATATCCAAACCGTTGAAACAACCACGGTAGAACAAATTCCCCAGGAAGAGCGAGAAGTGGAACAACGTACTCAACAGGCCATTATGTATTTCTTTAACAAACTGGCCAGCAGTCTAAGTGCAGAAAGTGTGGAACGCTGCATTGCGATGATGTCCTTTCCTTTGGATATTGCCGGTTACGAAATTGATGAAGCTGCTGTTAGGGCAGACCTGGAAGAATTGACCGCGGCCTACGACCTCACTGTGTACAGCGCAGATGACATCTGGATTTTAGATACTGCCGAATTCTACTACGAAGGTGATGCGGTAATATTAAGCATCAACACAGCCATACCCGATCCCGGTGTGTTTCTCTTCTGGAACGACCCTCAGGAATTTATCTATGTTCAGGGCGAACGTGGATGGAAATTGGCGGGGATTCGCTAAAGGGAACAGTTGACAGGATGGGAGTGGGAATGATTAACAGGATTGGGAGTAGTTGACAGGATAGACAAGATGGGAGTGGGAATGATTCTTGTTTATCCATGTCAGACCGTACGGTTCTGAGTGACTTTGGTTTATTAATGGGGATCCGGCGGGGGATGGCCTGAACTGGTACTCTTATTGTTCTAATAATCCGATTAATTTTGTGGATCCGACGGGGTTGTATTTAAAAGCAGTTTCAAGAAGTTTGATAATGGATGATGCTAGTGATGATGCTTATCTTGGGGGTAGTCGATATAAAATAAATACTTATGGCTGTATTTTTACTGCTTATGTGAAAATTGCAAATGCTATAAATTTTTTAAATGAGGGTAAACAATATTCTTTAGAAGAAGCCAATGCGATTGTGACAGAAGCAGGTAATATTTATGATTCTGTTGGAGGATTAGGGTCTGCTCAACAAGGAGCCGATTTAATTAGTTTATTAACTGGTGAAGATATAGGTTATTATTCGTTTGAAGGTTCTGAACAATATTTAAAAGGTGTTCTAACCACAATGGATTATGTAG
>JAQICO010000108.1 GCA_027858495.1 Spirochaetaceae bacterium | reverse complement strand
GCTTATATAGCTGTAAAGGTAGAGGTTCACCATCCATAGACTGGTAAAAAAGATGCCTCTGCGCAACCCTTGAGGACCCAATAGCTGGCTTATCACAGCCCAGCCCATGAATCCCACATTGGAGAAGATAATCAGCAGTATGTTTTCCATTCTTCTTTTACGAAAAGCTGGAATGGAAGTGAGCAACCAAGCTAAGATCCAAGCAAAGGCAGTAAAAATAAAAAGCGAAAGAACCAAGGGAAGGAATTGTTTAAGCTCCGAGAGCTCTGCGCTATAAAGATTTTGAAAGACCAATGCGGGAATGGCTATACGAATGACAAAAAGCCTCAAACCGGGAGCTAATGACGAGGGGATGTAATTAATTTTCTGAAATAAATATCCCAAAATGATGGGTAAAAAAATTCCCAATAACGCTTCGAAAACCATAATTACTTCCCCTCAGCAGATCTTTATTTAAATATTCTACTCTTTTTTATTTAAAAAATAGCCCAATTTTGCTGAATCTGATATAGTTCTTTCTGGAAAGATTCATGAAAACATCATTTTTTAACCAATTGACCGGTACTATTCATCTCAAATATACGAAGAAGCTCAACATGGCTTCGATTAAAAAGGGATTAACCAACGGCAAAAAACAGCTTTGGGAAAACCAAGAGATAGAGCTGCAACTTCATAAACTGGAAGATACCCTACAGCCAGAAATTGAAGCAAAAACCGATATATATCTTGAAAGTCTAACCGTCACTATAAATATCAACAAAAATTGGCGGCCTCTTTTAGAAAGTGAGGAACCCGGTCCATGGCTTTTTTTAGGCCAGCGAAATCTTAAGGAATATGTGGTTCTAAGCTCCAATGAGGATACATGCCCCTTCCAGATTCACCATAGGGCAAAGGGAAAATTTTCCATTACCTGGTATATTCAAAGCAATCTTCATGCAGGTGAAAAGATTCGGCCTGGCACACTGGAAAACACTCCTGGAGACCCCAGAATCACCTGCCGCAGTCTTCCCCTTCCCACAGCCACGGCCTCAAAACTGGCGATGCAGCCCTACAGATTATTTGAACCGGAGACTTTAGAGAGCAGCAGTATAGAGGATTTATGGCAGAAAGAAAGAAGCCTTTGGAAGGACTATTCCCTAACCTTCGAGGGAGTCATTCTTCCTCAGGAAATGCTGCCGGAACCGGAAGAGAAGAACGCAAAAGAAAGAAATAGACAAATGGAGTATATTCTAACGGATATACGAAGGGATGGAATAAAGGCTGCCGCTCAAATCCATCCTCTACACATAGCTAAAAAATTGCAGCTTTGCAAGGATAAACCCCATTGGTTTATTCAAACAGCCAATGGATCTCCGGTGATGGTTCACAAGGAGGATCAATCCTGGCAGATCCTTGACCATAGCAATGAGGAAGTACAGCAATATCTGCTAAAAAAGCTGGAGCGTTATAGAGGATGGGGATTTACAGTATTTCTGCTTAAGGGCATGGAAGATCTGTTGATCCCAGGCCGACGCTGGAATCAAAACAAAAATGCCCTTCAAAGAATTATTCTCTTTAAAAAACTACTTCGCCAGGGTCTTGGTGAAGTGGCAACTATCATTTCAGATAAATATTATCCGATAAAGGGAAAAGATTTGTGGGACGGCTATTATCCCTCAATGGATAAGAAAAAGCTTATGAAGGGTATTTTTCCTTTAATCAATCTTTTCCCCTTGGCTGCCCAAGGTTCCATTTTATCCCTCGGAACACTCTATTTAAACAAATTGGCCTCTTCTCATTCTGAAAAGCTCAGAGAACGGATATACAACTTCCAGCTTATCACCGGAGGGCTGGCCATATTGGGGGGCTCAACCGCCTCCATGGATCAGGGGACCGCGGAAAAATGGATTCGTTTGATCAAATATCATGGAGATAAGGGCGGTGCGGTTCTACGGATGGAGCCCCTGGGATTCCAGCAGGATATTCTACTGCTGCACAGCGCCAAGGGAATTGCCGGCCTCTTTAATTTCAAGGGCAGGAAAAGGTATATCAAGCTCACCGATGAAGAAAATATTTCTAAAAAGCCTCTGCGATATAACGATGAAACAGGCTTCAAGGGCTCCGAGTTATACATCACTCTTCCAGCGGGACGTTCCCGTATTTTAAAGTATAAATGATCCAGGCAGGAATTGATGAAGCGGCCCTTGGGCCAATGCTTGGTCCATACACTGCGGCATTATGTTCCTTTGAACTGAAAGAACCGGCAAATCTTTATGATTTATTATCTGCCTTGATCAAAAAGGAACCCTGGAAGGACGGTTTAGCCGTGGGGGACAGCAAAAAGATATTCAGCCAGGTCAAAGGACTGGAGCAGCTGGAAAAAACCCTGTTACCCTTTATTTCTTTTAATCAGGCCCTGCCAGAAAACCTTCTGGAACTATGGCAAAGGCTGGGGATTCCCCCTGCCCTCTGGGAACAGGAACCAGCCTTTTACAAACAAGCCAAACATCTGAAATTACCCCTGGCCAATGAAAAGGAAGATCTACTGGAAATTAAAAAAAAGTTAAAAGACCTTATGGAGTCCAAGGATATTAAGTTGAACCATCTAACGGCTAAAATCATTCCGGTTCCCCAATTTAATGAAACCCTGCAAAGAATTAAAAATAAGGCAATATTCTGCCAGGGGATTATTGGCCCCTTGATAGAACAAGCTATGAATACCTCAGGGGATGTAGATCTAAGGGTTGATAGGCAGGGAGGCAGACGATTCTATGGAGAATGGCTTCTGCAAATCTTCGGAGGAATTCCCCTGAGGGCCGCAAAGGAGCTTCCCCAAGAATCGGTTTATGTCTGGGGAGATAAAAGGATATCCTTTTCTGTAGGGGCAGACAGCCAATATTTTGAAACGGCCCTAGCCTCTATGACGGCAAAATTCATGCGAGAAACCGCCATGATGCTCTTTAATAATCATTGGAAAAAAGCCTTCCCGGAACTAAAAGAAACCGCAGGATATGTACAGGACGGCCGTCGATTTATTGGAGACCTGAAGAATCTGGGAGTAGAGGATTCCCAATTAAAATTACTCATTCGAGAGAAATGATTTTTTTATCTTGCGATCTCCAGGAGATTAACCCTATAATGGTCCTGAAATGACTGATAAAATAAAAGAACAACCACCGGTTAAATCCAAGAGAAGAAAGAAAAAAGGCCCCATGTCCTGGATAATCAGAATCCTTCTGTTACCCTTTTTCATAGTCCTGATAGGCTTTATTATTAGCCTGGGGCTATCTGCCTTGGATCATAAAGATCCCCTGGATTATATGCCTGGAGAAATCCTCGGTTGTGTAAAGGTGAGTTCCGTAGAAAATCTATTGGGCAAACTGCTCTCTCTGGATGCGGCCGATATAATGCTCGCCTCGGGCCAATGGGCTGACATTCGAAAAAATCTGGTAGACCTTCGCAGCATGGATATATGGGCAAACCCTATATTCCAATACCTCATAGGCATACCCATGGATTTAGGCTTATACGATGATGATCAGATACTGCTTGCGGCCAATATGAAATTATCCGCCGCTCCGATCCGGCTCGCCCTGCCCCTTGTAAAATGGTTTAACATTTCTTTTCCGGGCCTCGAATCAAAATCTCAACAGGCCATGGATTATTTCAGTTTCTCCACGGCGAACCCTGAAAGACCCGATGAACCAGCTCAAACCATTTATTTTGCCTTTAAGGGGAATCTTTTCTTTTTAAGTACAGCGGAAAACCTTCTATTGACCACCCTGGGGCAACAGGCCCTCAGCATATCCAGATATCCAGTGCTAAACCAGGCTCTGCAGCAGCAGGGAACAGAAGATATTCGAATTCTCATTAAAACCGAATCCATCTTAGAAAAACTTGAAGATGGACCCGTACAGCTTAAAGAGATAATCAGCTACCTTGAATTCCCCGATTACAGCTCTTTGGCCATAAATATCAGTAATGAAGAAATTTCCCTCAGCCTGGAACTGCCTGTAGACAGCAGTCATCAGGGGTTAAAGGAGCTGCTCAACCGACGTAATGGAGCCCCGGCAGTGTTGAGTGATCTACCGGAAAGTGTAGAGTATGCCAGCATCATCTCCCTGGGAAGCCCCCAGGAATTGATGGCCCAATTGGGTTCTTTAATGGGAGAGGACCTCAAAATAAAACTCCAGCAGGCCGAACAGGCTTCCCAGTTGATGATGAAAATGTCTCTGGAAGAACTTCTCTATTCGTGGATTGGGGAAGAATGGGGTGTCTACGGAATGAAATCTTATCCGGAACCCATATTTTTCTTAAGAGTAGCCGATGAAAAAACTCGCCAAGAGGTGTTCCAATCTATTTTTTCACGTTTTTTTATCTCACAGCAAGATAATATTCGTTTGGAAGATCAACAGCTGCAGCAAATGCAGCTTCCCTGGTTTATTCAGAGTATTATCAAGGCCTTCAAGGTAGACCTGCCGGAACCCTACTTTGTAGTCCGGGGGGATTTCATTTATTTTTCCAATTCTGCAGAAGCCCTTGCCCATTCTCTGTCTTCCAGTGAAGATGGCGACCTGTTGGTAAAAACAGAGCTATGGGATGAATTCAGCCGAAGAATTTCTCCTTCTGCCTCATTTGAAATTTTTTATTCATTGAAACGTTCTATTCCCTTCTTTCTTAAGGGTCAAGGACCGGTGGTGGACAGTCTGAAGCTTTACAACCAAGGAATGGCCACCCTGCAGTTCAGGGGAGACAATCTGCTAATTTCCCTTTCGGCCATGAATACCGGAGAATCAGGAATTCTGGCCTATCCTGGATTTCCCCTGGAGAGACAAAAACGTCTTGGGGTTAAAACCATAGCCCTGACTCCCAATGGCCAAAGTACAAGGCTTTACTGGCTGGAGGGAAAGGACAGCCTGGTGGAATACCACCCCGCCTCGGGAGAATTTTTCACAGCACAGCTGAATGATCAAGCCTGGATAATGGCCCAACCCAACGGAGAATCCCTTTGGGCGGTTACAGAAAGGGGCGCCATATACCGTTACGGGCCCAAGTTGGAACTGCGCCCGGGATATCCCCGGCTCACCGGCCTGAGAATATCCTGTAAACCGGCCCTATGGCGGGACTCTCTTATTTTGGCAGAAAAAGAAGATAATTCTCTATATATCCTGAAGGATCAGCAGTTGACCCTTCTCAGGCAATTCCAGTCGCCCGTATTATCTGTGCCTGCCATATCCCAGGATGGACTGATAGCAGTGTATCCCAAGGGTTTTCTAGGAGAGCTTCATATTTTTAATACTCAGGGAACATCCATGGAGGGCTGGCCTGTGAAGGCTCCGGGGATATCCTACGGTTCACCCTTTTTTATTCCTCAGAGAGATAAACTGCTCCTGGGATTTTTAACTCAAGCAGGTAAATTAACCATCTTCGATGGTCAAGGCCAAATCCTTGAGGAAACCGATCTCCAGGGGGTATTTTATCAGACGCCCCTTTGGTCCCCGGTAAATTCAACCCTATACATGCTTTCTGAATCTGGGGAATTAATAGGCTGGTCCCCAGGAAATCATATCACAAGAACACAACTGGAAGATATTTCGGGGGAGGAAGCCCATCTGAACCTGATGGATCTGCAAGAAGACGGCAGCCCCGAAATCCTGGTGTCCAGGGGTGGAGCAGTTATTCTTGGTTTCTCCGAAAATTTAACCCCCCTTGATGGCTTCCCCATCACTGGAGGACAGGATCCCCTATTGGCCGATCTCAATGGCGACGGTAAAGATGAGCTGATTACCGGGGGCTATGACAAATCCCTCAGGGCCTATACTCTTCCCTAATAAAGGAGCTTTATTCCATGAAAAAAATAATCCTGCCAGTTGCCCTTTTGACTATATTACTATCCTGTACCAGTCTTCAGGATGATTTGGTCCATCAAAGCAGCAGCCCGGAAGTTTTTTTAGAACTTCAAGAAATAGAAAATGATCTGCTCCTATTGACCTATCCTCAGGAAGGCACAGATCTTCCCAACCTTTTTCAAAGGGTCAATGAAACCCTGGATAATCAGCAGGAGAACTCATTAAACCGACAGTATCTGGCAAATCTTTATAGTCTACGTAGCTGGGCTGCATGGCTTTCAAAGGATAATAACAGCGCAAAATCCTGGTTGGATAAAGCCATGGAACAGGATTCTCGGGAGGAAAGAGTTATTTTAGTCCAGGCAATAATAACGGAAGATATTCAAAAAGCCCTGGAAGGGATAGAACAGGTGGAGATACAGGATTTCTATCGTCTACAGGTTTATAAAGCATGGCTGTTATACCATCTGGGTCAATACGGAGAAGCGGTAACTCTTTACGATAAAGCATTTACCGAACTTCCCCCCATATACGGCCAAATTTTCCATGAATCCAGAGATTTAGCCTGGCAGCTGAAGGATCAGGAGATTCTGGGAAATGCGGTAGACTATCTCAGTGATGCTCCCATCTTAATGGAAGAAATGGTAAAAAGAACCCTCCAGGAGAGTATTCTTCTCGATGGAATCAGCCGTCAGAATGGTCTACCCTTCCGGCAACTCTATCCATTGTTGCAGCAAAGGGGATTTATTCTGGAAAATAAACCATCGCAACGCCAGGTAGACCGGGGCGATGCAGCACTTTTTTTATGGATGCTTTTCATAGAAAAGGAAAACCACCCGGAATGGCAATATAAATACAGCCCCCATTTCGATGAAAGTCCCATCGAAGACTTACCCCTGGACTCCCCCTATTTTGATGCTGTATTGGGTTGTGTGGAACGGGAACTGATGTCTCTGCCCGATGGGAGTTATTTCTATCCGGGATTACTTTTATCCGGTTTGGATTATTTAGAGATGCTCAACCGCCTAAAAAACTATTAAGCGGCTGAGCAACAACCTTAAAGATTATTTCTTTTTACTACTCTTCGTTTTGGATTTGGACTCTTTCTTTGCGGTTTTTGCATCGGGCAGAATATAAAGCTTTTGATAATATTCATTGAGCATACGTTTTACGGCAAACTGATCCCTACAGTCGGAGATGCTGTTCTGCATCATCTTAATCCATCCATCCTGATTGCTGTAATATAGAGGTATAACTTTATCCTGAAGAACTTTATAAAGATCTTTTAAGTCGTGACTGTCGTGAATTTCTTCGTCTTCCGAGACAAATCCGTCGCCAAACTGCCAACCATTTTTGTCATGGTCACAAATTTCGGGCCACCAGCCGTCCAGGGTGGAAAGATTTAATACTCCGTTAATTGCGGCCTTCATACCCGAGGTTCCCGAAGCCTCCTTGGGTCTTCTCGGATTATTGAGCCATACATCGGCCCCGCGGGTCAGGGCAGCACCGATCTCCATATCGTAATTCTCCAAAAATACCACAGAGTCTGGGTACTTCTTGGACATTTCCACCAGATTGGCCACAATAGTTTTACCGGTATCATCCAAAGGATGGGCCTTTCCACTGAAGACTATCTGAATCTTGCCCTCTTTAAATAGTGGCCCCACCACCTTGGGATCAGAAAAAATAAAATCGCTGCGTTTATAAGGGGCTGCTCTTCTGGAAAAACCGATAAGCAGGCGGTCAGCCTTCAATTCCTGGCCGGTCCTCTTTTTAATAAAGCCGATCAGATCCTGCTTGTTTTTCTGATGTCGATCCCAAAGTTCCTTACCCTTGAGATCCATCAAGGGCATATCCACCCAGGTTGGAAGATGTATGGCATTGGTGATGGCTAGAATTTCACAGCGGTTATCCACATGGGCCCACATGGCATTGGCCGTTTCTCCATGGAGCTGCGCCACAGCGTTTGCCCTTCTGGCGAGGCGAAGAGCCCCTACGGTCATGTTGAAGGGCGCACCGCCCAGTTCCACCATCTGCTCCAGGGTTAATCCATTGTTTGCACCCATATAAATGAGTCTATCCAAGGGATGGGATTCATTGCCCTGCACGATGGGAGTGTGGGTGGTAAAAACCACTTCCCGCCGAGTTTCCTGCCATGCTTCATGAAAGCTAAGCCCCTGGTAGATTTTTTCTCTAAGCAGTTCGAAACCGGCAAATAAGGCATGACCTTCATTAAAATGATAGACATCACATTCCAATCCCAGGGCTCTCAGAGCTCGAATTCCACCGATGCCCAACACCATCTCCTGGGCAATCCGTTCTTCTCCAAACCAACCGTATAGCTGGCCGGTGATCCAGCGGTCGGCACCGTCATTTTCTTCCAGATCTGTATCCAATAAATATAAGGGTGCATTACCGTAGGCCTCGGTTTTCCAAAGCTTACACTTAACCTGCCGTTGTCGGATTTTTACCGATACCCGTACTCCGGTATCCTCTAAATTCTCATATTGTTGAATCTCATAGGAATCGTAGGGATTTCCATGATCATCGATACGCTGATCTCCGTATCCCTGTTTCCAAAGTATACCCAAACCAACCAGGGGTAGTTTTTCATCGTGGGCTCCCTTAAGGTGATCTCCTGCGAGGATTCCCAAACCTCCAGCATATTGTTTAAAGGAATGGTGCAAACCATATTCCATACAGAAATAGGCAACCTGGGGCAGTTTTTCCATGGTGTTCTCCTCTTTATTATCCAAATCCATGGTGATAAAAATGGATATAATCGTTAATCTTCTTCTTTGCAGTATAGAACTGAGAAAGGGCTTTCGCAAGCTTGGGCTTACCATGAAATTAAGATTTTTGACCCCGTTATTTACATAAGAGTGCATAATCAATCAAAACATCCAATCTCTTTGATGATAATCGATGCAAAACCCTTGCACAAAGGATATTCTTTCCTGATAATTTCTTTTATATTTAAAAAGTCCCTGTTATATAGGAGGAAGAATGAAGGTCGATGGTCAAGCATTGTTGGATGGATTGAAATATCATCTGCAAAGAGAAGGTGTACCTCAAATATCCGATGCAACCTATTCTCAATTATTCAGGGGGCTCTCGGAGACTCTGATGGACTGGGTTCGTCCCCAATGGGAACAAAGCCGAGAAAACAGCAATTCCAAGGGAGCAAAACAGGCATATTACCTTTCCTTGGAAATACTCATCGGCCGAATGCTTGGTAATAATCTGATGAATCTCACCCTTTATAGGGAGATAAAAGAACTTCTGGAGGAACAGGGAATAGACCTTAATCTCCTGGAAGACTCCGAACCGGAACCAGGTTTGGGTAACGGCGGCTTAGGGCGTCTTGCTGCTTGTTTTATGGACTCCATGGCCACAGAAAGACTGCCCGGTATGGGTTATGGTCTCTATTACAAATATGGGATTTTCAATCAAAAAATTGAAAATGGTTATCAAGTGGAATACCCCGATAACTGGCTGGAACGGCCCTATCCCTGGACCGTTGAAAGAATGGACCGAGCACGCACCGTAAAATTCGGTGGCTCCTGGAATCATCAAGGCGAAGGCGACGGTCTCAATCAAACTGAGGATATTCTTGCAGTACCCTACGATATGCCCGTCATAGGCTATGACAGTCACCAGATCAATACTCTAAGACTATGGGAAGCAAGACCGGTGGTGGGTTTTAATTTTCAACTTTTCAACCAGGAAAAATACCAGCAATCGGTAATGGCAGCAAACAATGCGGAACATATCACCCGAGTACTCTACCCAAGTGATAATGGGAAGCAGGGAAAGATTCTGCGATTAAAGCAACAGTATTTATTTGTGTCAGCGTCTCTTCAGGATATACTTCACGATTTTAAGAACCAATACGGCAAACAGTATGAGCTGTTTCCTCAAAAGGCGGTTCTACAGCTCAACGATACCCATCCAGTGGTGGCCATTCCTGAACTGATGCGTCTTCTTATTGACGTGGAAGAATTAACCTGGGATCAAGCCTGGGATATCACCAGCAGATCCATGGCCTATACCAACCACACCGTATTAAGTGAGGCCTTGGAAAAATGGTCTGTTGATATATTCAGGCCACTTCTACCCAGAATTTATAATATTATAGAAGAAATCAATCACCGTTTCTTAGCTGAATTGAAACATGCCCTGCCCCAGGGAGAAAGTCTACTGTCAGAAATGTCCATCATCGAAAGCGGACAGGTTCGAATGGCCTGGCTGGCCATCGCTGGCTGCTTTTCCGTCAACGGCGTTGCATGGCTGCATACAGAGATCCTAAAAAAAGATGTGCTTAAAAATTGGTATGCCCTTTACCCTCACAAATTCAACAATAAAACCAATGGTGTAACCCAGCGGCGCTGGCTTTTAAAATGCAACCCTAGATTGTCCGATCTGATTTCTGAAAAGATTGGTAGAGAATGGATTAAAGATCTAAGCCAGTTAAGCAAATTAAAAGAGTGGAAAGATGATAAAACCTTTCTTGAGAGCCTGCAAAGAGTTAAACAAGCAAATAAAGAAGACCTGGCTCAATATATCAAGGATGTCCATCAAATCACCCTGGATCCGAGTTCCATCTTCGATGTACAGATTAAACGGCTTCATGAATATAAACGGCAGCTTCTCAATGTTATGCATATCATTCGACTTTACAAACAGATCAAAGCCAATCCTCAGGGCAATTATACCAAGAGGAGTTTTATCTTTGGTGCCAAAGCGGCTCCGGGTTATCATATGGCAAAACAAATTATCAAATTGATAACCTCTGTGGCAAATAAAGTGAATAATGATAGAGAAACCATGGATATCATCAAGGTGATTTTCCTTGAAAATTACCGTGTATCCTTGGCGGAAAGACTCTTTCCTGCTTCGGATATCTCAGAACAAATATCCACGGCAGGCAAAGAAGCGTCAGGTACAGGAAATATGAAATTCATGCTCAATGGAGCACTTACCCTGGGAACCATGGATGGAGCTAATATTGAGATTGTCCAGGAAGCCGGAGAAGAAAACTGCTATATCTTTGGATTACGCACCGAACAGATAGCCAATATTTATAGTCAGGGAGATTACAACCCCAAGGCATTTTTGAATGAAGATAAAGAATTGGAAGTAGTTATGAATAGCCTGATCGATGGAAGCTTTGGAGAACCGAGGCAGTTTCAGGATATATATAATTCACTGCTCACCGGTAATCATCCCGATGTTTATTTTATCATAAATGATTTTCGTTCCTACTGTGATGCACAAGATAAAATCGCCAGAGAATTCAATAATAAGGAAGATTGGCACCGCAAGGCTTTGATGAATATTGCATCTGCCGGGAAATTTTCTTCTGATAGAACCATAAGGGAATATGCCAGTGAAATTTGGGGAATTGAAGCTCTGTAACAAATAAGCTACAATAGAGTAGATTTTAGTTAAAAACCAAATAATTTTAATAAACCCAAGATTATCTTAGGGGATTTTTGTAACTAGCTCTAAACAAGATGGCAATATTTGTCGAAAAAGAATATAAGACACGGGGGGAATATCCCCTAATGAGGGGAATAAGGAAGTCCAGATGAGCGAACAATATGATGAAAATAGTGCCGACGAGAGGATTTACTGTGCCAACTGCATAAATTGTAAATTGGTTCGAACCCAAATTGGAGCTGGTCAGCACCAGCTAAGGGTACGCTGCGCTGCAGGCAAGTGGAAGAAGAAACTGGGCGAGGAGAAATTTTATAAATATTTCACCGTAGCCAGAAGAAGCGTAGAAAGCTGTGATTCCTATGAAACCATGGGAGAAACCAAAACCTATATGAAAGAGTTAAAAAAGACTCTTCCCATAAAGGATGAAGTTTACGTTAGTTAAAAAATATCCCGGAGGATGTAACCTTATACCTGCTTGAAGGCTTTGTCTTAATGAGATATAGTTAAAAGAAAATATTATAGTATGAGGTCCAATAGGAATATGACAAGATTCAGCATCCTCCGGAGAGTTTTTCCGGTTGTTTTTATATTAACCACTATATTTATGTCCTGTATGTCAGGAGCTCCGGAACTAGGCCAGGACTGGAATGAAGAGAAATTCTTCAAATCTGCCCACGAAGCCTTTGATGAGGATCGCCTTGACTGGTCACTCTTCTATTAGGATGTATACCTGTTGAGATACCCAGAGAACCGTCAAAAGGCTATTGCTGCCGAATATGAAAGAGCCTTTATCTACTATAAATGGGAAGATTATAACAAAGCAGAAGAATTATTCAATATTATTCTAAATCGTTATGAAGAGGATCCCTATGCCTACCTCTACCCCTCTGCCGATAAGATCTTAACTGAAGATGTATTAGAAACCATTAAAATCAAAAAAGAAATAGCAGCTCTGCCCTTCTTTAAACGTGGCGCCGCCCTTAGAGACTGGATGGGTACCGGCAGAGATGAGACGGCAGAATACGAACCCCAAGCACCTTCACAGAATTAGTAACCTCTGCTATTAGCTACGCCAATCCGGCGAAATCCCTGATATATAAGCCCCGGCACAAATCGTTGCATCGGGGCTTTTTATTTTTCTATATTTTTTATCTGTTCCTGCTTCGGTAATCCTTGGGGGTTTCTCTATAAATGTCCTTGAAGGATTTATAAAAATGACTTAGATCGACAAACCCTGAATTTAAGGCAATACTCTTTATGGGTTTATCAGTGCTGACCAGTTGCGCTGCAGCCTGCTGGAGCCGATGATTAAGGGCAAATCGTCCAAAACTAATTCCTAAAGTCCTTTTAAAATTTCTATTAAAACTGCTCACTGCCATGTGACACAGCTCAGCTGCCTGCTGGGCCTGAACTAATTCCTTGGAATGGAAAACCAAATCCAAGGCAGGCTTTAAAGGGTGAATATCCCTTTGGGGGTTGATAGCTGTAGATGGTTTCCAATTACCTATCAGTTGAATAAGCATTTCCATTAAAAGTATTCTCAAGGAAGGACTATCGGGCAAATCATTGTATTCCCCCTGATTAAGGGTTTTAATTTTGTTAAAAAGAAACTCCTTTGCCCAGGGCTCAACCATGGGCCGGTCCGATGCAGCACAAAGAAAGGGGGAAAACCAGTCTATCCCCATGGCTTGACCAAGAGAAAATGAAGACAGAAGCTCCGGGGTGAATAAAAAGACCAGAACTCTGCAAGGCTGGTTAATAATTTTATACCCATGAGGTTCTGCCATGGCTGTAAGCCATATATCTCCCGGATTTAAGTTATTTGTAAAATCCGGCCAGATACGCAACATGTTCCCGGAAATCAAAAATCCCAACTCCAGTTCATAATGCAAATCAAACACCATTTCTCCAGGAATAGTATGATCGGTAAACCCGGCAGTCAGGGGATGAGAAAAATCTGTAAGATCTTGAAGCGCTACGGCGTCAATCAGGGCTTTTTGATGTTCCTTAGATTCCACTATTACCACCTTGTGATCAAATTATACAATAACCTCATTGGAATATCCAATGACAATATCCCATTTCAATCTTAAGCTTATATCATCGGTCAGGAGGAAATCATGATACAAAGAGTGATTATTGGAATCGACGGAGGTGGAAGTAAAACCCATATGGCTGTGGCTGATCTTAATGGAAAGGTTATAGGAGACTATATTTCCGGTTCCACCAACCACCAATCCACCTTAGAAGTAAGGGAAAATTTCTCCAAACTATTGAAACATCTAACAGGCATGATTATTCAGCAGGCTGTATTATTTTTAAGCGGCTGGGATTTTCCCCATGACAAAGAAATCTTAACCCGATATTTCCAAGAGGCCTGTGAAGAGAATTTTCTATATCCCGAAAAGCTTCTTATGGACAACGATATTTTTGCCGTGCTGAAATCGGGACTAGGAGATAAAAAACAGGGGGCGTGTTTAATTGCTGGAAGTGGAATTTTAAGTGCATCTATAAATAATTTAGAACTGCACCGAAGTTACGGTTTTGGATACAACAGCGGTGAGTGGGGCGGAGGAGGAGATCTGGGAGCCCATGGTCTTTTTTATGTGATGGCGGCTCACCAGGGACGTCGCCCCCCCTGCCCCATATTAACGCTATTGTTTCTGGAATATTTCAAAGTTCCTTCGGTAGATGAATTGGCAGACCATGTTAATGGAGCTAATTTTGATTATATCCATCACAGTAAATTGGCTCCTTTCATTTTTAAGGCAGCCCAGGAAAGTTGTGAAACTTCCATAAAAATACTGAAAAAAGCAGCAAAGGAACATGCTCTTGCTGCTGCTGCAATGCTCAAAAAATGTCTATCACCCTCCGCCCCCTTGATTCTTGGGGGAGGACTATTCCAACACAATGGCATATTGCCGGGTTTTGAAGAACGATTAAAGGAATATTTTAACAGACAACATCTCGAAATACGCCATGTGATTAGTGATCCCGTTTGGGGTTCTCTGCTGATGGCTGCCGAAATTGTCGGATTAGATCAACAGGAAATAATGAGCAACATTCATATTGAAAGGAGGACCCTATGAAAATTTGTGTCATGGGAGGAGGAAGCAGTTATACCCCTGAATTAATGGAAGGGCTACTGATTGCAGCTAAGCAAGGCCATCTGCCTTTAAAGGAAATCTGTCTAATGGATATGCAGTTGGAGCGGCTGGAAATTATCGGTCCCCTCTGTGTACGCATGGCCCAGTCCATGGGACAGAATAGTCTTAGGATCCAGTGGACAACCCATCAGTCCGAGGCGGTAAGAGATAGCTCCTTTGTATTGCTTCAGCTTCGTGTGGGGGGAAACGCAGCCCGTCATGAAGATATTCTATTGGGACACCGCCACAGAATCATCGGTCAGGAGACCACGGGAATCGGAGGATTTGCCAAGGCATTGCGCACCATTCCGGTGGTTGAAAACATTCTTGAGGATATTCGAAGATTCGCTCCTGGGGCCTGGATGATAGATTTTACCAACCCTGTATCTCTGGTAACCCAGTATCTCAGCGATTATGCCCAGGATATAAAATGGATGGGTCTATGTAACTATCCCTACAATATTCAAAGGGATATAGCAGCCCAGTTTAACGTGGAAGATGATTCCCGGATTTTTTTGGATTACCTTGGTCTGAACCACCTCTCTTTCATTCGGGGAATTTTTCTGGACGGAAAGGATGTTACCGATAAGGCTCTGGCTAATTATTTGAAAATGAGCAAAATGTCCAACCTGCCCTCTCAGGATTTCACTGTGAAACTCATAGAAAATCTTCGACTGATACCCAATCCCTATCTGCTCTACTATTATAATACCCGGGAAGTTCTCAAGGCAAAAATGGAGGCGAAAACCACCAGGGCCCAGGAAGTTGCGGCGGTAGAAGAAGAATTATTTAGACTATATTCCGACCCGGAACTAAAGGAAAAACCCAAGGCATTGGAAAAAAGGGGCGGTGCCTATTATTCCACGGTGGCAGTAAATCTAATGAAAAGTATCAGCAATAATACTGGTGATATGCATATCGTCAATGTAACCAACCATGGGGCCATCTCCGACCTTCCGGCAAATGCATCGGTGGAAGTTCCCTGCCGGGTGGATGCCGCGGGACCCCATAGCCTAAATTGCGGCAGCCTACCTGAATCCGTAGCCTCGTTGGTGAAAAGTGTAAAGACCTACGAAATTTTTGCAGCTCGGGCGGCAAAGGAACAAAGTTATCATTGGGCCTACCTGGCTCTGATAAATCATCCACTGGTAACTGACAGCATTGTAGCTGAAGCGGCCTTGGATGATCTATTAAAAACCAACCATAAATTTATAACAGGCTATAAAAAGACATAAACTTTAAATGATGGAGGCAATCAATGAAGACAAAGAATTTTACTCTTTTAAAAGATATGAAAGACAGCATTGAATTGATAAGACAATTCAATCCAGCCAGGGTAATCCCCTTGGCAGAGCTTTCGAAAGACTGTAGGCGGATTATTATCTGTGCAGAGGGGAGCAGCCGCCTCTTTCCGGGCGGGCTGACCACCCATCAAAGCCTCGGCAGAACTAAGCGACACTGGTCAGCTCTGGGAGGCCGGGAATTATTAGATCTTTTGGAGAATCCAGAGAATTCCTGGGAAAATTGTTTTTTTCTTCTTATCTCCAATTCCGGGAGAACCAGCGAATTGATCGATGTTGCAGTTCATCTAAATCAGCAAAATCACCCTTTCTGGGCAAGTATAACAGTCCATGAAGACTCCGCCTTAGATAGAATGGCCCCTTGCAGTTTAACTCTGAACTGCGGAGAAGAAGGGGCCGTTGCGGCAACAAAATCGGTGATGGAACAGGCCCTGGTGATCCAGAGCCTCTACAGAAACCTGGAAGGCCTGGCCCCCTTCAGCAGCCCCAGGATGAAAGAGCTTTCCCAGGGTTTGGCCCGAATTATGGAAGCCCCGGTGAATCAGGGCCTGGTGGATTCTCTGGTGAAGGCCGGGAAAATCTACATGGCCGGCCGGCAGGACGGTGTGGCCGCCGAGCTTTCCCTGAAGACCCTGGAGATTTTACGGAAATCGGCGGAATATCTGCCGGGCACCCTGGCGCTGCACGGCATAGAAGAGGTGATGGGTCCGGAAGATGTGATTGTCTTCTGCGGAGATTACAAGGCTGACCGCTCTAAAATTGAAAAACACCTGCTCAAAGGTACAGGAATCCGAGCGATCTACCTGGCTCGGGGCATTTCCCCAGACCAGGGATTATCGCCCCAGGTCATGGAGGCCGATCTAGAGCCCTACTTGATTCTGGGGGCAGGCTGGCGCCTGCTGGTGGCCGCCGGTCTGCAGATGGGCCACGACCTGGACCATCCTCAGCGGGCCCGTAAGGTTGGCAACGAGATGGAGTGATGAATAAAAAAAAGCCCCGGTGGGGAGTTACCCTACCGGAGCTTTTTCTATGGTCAGAAAAATTATGGGGTCACCACCTGAAGAGAAATGGGGCCGTTGATGGTCTCGGGAAGACCGATGGTTTCAGAAGTAGTGGCGATCAGTTCAAAGCCATCAGCATAGGACTCAAAAACAACAGTTTCGTTTATTAGTGAATATTCATAAATTCCATCATCATCCTGTATCTGCAGACTGCGATCCACCATTATCGTGGTATCATCCCCAAATAAACCACAAGCCCTATAATAATGGTATATCCCAGGCTATCTAAAGAGTTATTAATTCTTGATTCTTGGAAACTTACTCCGGATCTTCAGGCAGCAATATAGGGAATATAGCCACATTCTGCAGAGCCGCCTGTTCATAGACCATATCTTCGGTTATCTCGCCCCGGGGCTCTTCGTGGGGAAGCGCATCACCCACCTGGATGATCAATCGGTTATCACTCTGCCACTCCAGATTTATCAAGGCACTATACAGCCCCTCATAGACGGCTTCCCGTTTATCCCGTCCTCCGTTTACCGAAATACGGTCCAGCCAGTACTGCATGGTCTCTAGATTATTAGTAAAGGGAACTTCCCGGGTAAGGTAAGCCTCTTTATAATCCCTGTAAAACACCATACCGACCCTGAAACCCTCAAAATCTGCAATACGGTCCTGTACTATGGGCACTAATTTACGCCGCAGAAAATCCACATCGTCCTTCATGCTGACGGTGGAATCCACAACCAGGGCCACATCAATGGTTCCGCCGGGAAATTGATCAATAAGCTGGGCAATCCGTTCCATGGCCTCTTCCGGATCGTTAACCGTGGAGAATTCACCATCGGTATTTCTTGCCACAGAGGCCATAATATCTTCGGCTTCTTCTATTACTGCAGCAGGTGGAGTAGGCAGGGGAAGCTCTTCCATTTCCAGAATAAAGGGATTATCCAGGTATTCCCCCTGGTAATCTGCATAGGGCTCTGAAAAGGTTCTAAGGTTTATCCAGGTTCCCTGGTTCATCTCCAGCTGGCCCTGCCTGCTCCAGCTGTATCCATAGGTCATATTAAGGGGAACAAATAAATGATATGCCTGAGAATCAAACTCTTCATTGTACTCTGTGGTTGAATCGATGATAAAATAAAGTTCTTTCTCAGGATCAAGAAACTCTCCATCCAGGATACGCAACTCGCTGCCATTAACGGGATTCCAATCATAGGCCCTCAACGCAAAGGAATCCGTCCTGCCCTGAGGGTCCTTGCTGGATTCAGTGAGCAGAACAGAGGAAAGACCCGGTTTATCCTTCAGCCAGATATGGAAGCCCTGGTCCTCTGCAAAGTTGGGATCGAATTCCACATAGACATCGCCCTGATCAATGAATAAATCATTGGAAACCAGGGGAAACAGCGATAAAAGAAGCAATAGAATAGATATAAAGCCTTTCATGATACTATTATCGGACAGAGATTCATGGAAGTAAAG
>JAQICO010000307.1 GCA_027858495.1 Spirochaetaceae bacterium | reverse complement strand
GGCTAACCGGGTGAACAGCCAGGAAGGCATACTGGGAGAACTCAGAGAGATACTCCAGGGATATTTAACCCAGCAGTCCCTGGAAGTTCAGCCGGATAAATTGAATCTATTTCTCATTCTGGGAGTGAACGGCGTAGGTAAAACCACCACCATTGCAAAATTGGCCTATTATTATCAGCAACAGGGAGTTCAAGGTATAGCCATGAGTGCCGGAGATACCTTTCGCGCCGGGGCCATCGATCAGTTGAAAATCCATGGAGAACGGACCAGTTGCCGAGTGGTGTCTCAACAGCCCGGGGCAGACCCTGGAGCGGTGATATATGATACCATTGAGTCGGCCCAGAATAAGGGCGAATCCCTGATCCTGGCCGATACAGCCGGGCGTATGCACACAAAGAAAAACCTTGTCAAAGAGCTTGAAAAGGTTGATAAAGTGGTGAGCCGTCGGATGGGTCAGGGAATTTATAAAAAAATCCTGGTGATAGATTCCACCACCGGACAGAATGGACTGCATCAAGCAGAAGTTTTTCATGAAGCCGTTGGAGTGGATGGTCTGATTTTAACCAAATATGATTCCACTGCCCGGGGCGGCTTGTTACTGGCTATCAGCCGAAAACTCAAGCTACCAATCTTTTTTATCGGTCGGGGAGAGGGGCTAGATCATTTAGATGCCTTTGATACCCAATCCTATCTGGACGATTTACTGAGTCTTCAATGATCAAGTTCACCAACCTGCTGATTCTCCTATGTTCTCTTTTGCCTCTGGGAGCACAGCAGTGGTACAGGTCTAATAATCTTGGAATGATGCTAGAAGAGATTGAAGATCCATTGCAGGAAGAATGGACTTTGCAGCAGAACATCCAGGGGAATATTCAGCAAAAAATCCTCTATGAAAACGAAGAAGAGCGGCGTCGATGGGATCTGGAACTTTTAACAGATGGCCAAACTGAACAGCGTTTTTATCTGGAGGGTATACTGCTTTATATCCAGAAATACGACGATCAAGACAGGCTTATAGAAGAACAGTGGTATCAAGCTGGTGAATTGGACAATACCCAAATATACCATTATCCACAGGATCGGCTCATATTGAGAGATATAATGGACCCCCAAGGAAATATTCTGCTGCACGATGAATTTCGGCTGGACCATCAAGGCCGTTTGTTATGGCTTAAGCGGCAGTCTTTCAGCGATCAGGATATGCCCGTAAATAGCTCTTCCCTTTCGGGGTTTACTCAGCATTGGGAGATTCCAGGAAATCTAGATAGCGGATGGGTTATGCGTAAAGGCAGAGCAGAGCAGCGCTTTTATGATGATCAGGGCCGGCTGGTAAGGCAGCTTATTTATCAAGATGATCAGTTCATACAGGAAGAACTTCTAGAATATGACCCCCAGGGAATTTTGCAGAGTAAAACAACTCTTTTTCCTGTTTTGGAAGAACGGCAGATTGAAGTTTTTGACATCCAAGGCAATGTTTTGAGAAAGCAGCTCTACCGAAGAGGATTGCTTGTTTCTCAAAGAATCTTTCAGTATAATGACGGACGGCTGGAGGAAGAGATTCTCAAAGGCCAGGGCCCTGCTCAGCGCTGGGTCTATAATTATCAGCAAGATGAACTGGAAAGTATTGACTATTACCTGGCGGGAGAACTGATGGATAGTGAAAGGCAAATCCCCTTGCCCCAGGATAATACAGAAGAAGATTCCAAAGTAGATAATACCCCCGAGGAGGAATCCTGATCCATGGATATCAAAAAACAACGCTGGGTATTTTATACCTCTCTTCGGTATTTATTTGCCCAACAGCGGAGTAAAAGTCGTAGCTCCTTTATTCTTTCTGCTCTGGGAATAGCTCTGGGTGTTATGGCGCTTATTACGGTGCTATCTGTGATGAATGGATTCCAGCAGAATTATATAGAAAATATCAGCAATGTCATGTCTTATCACCTCCGATTGGATAATAAGGGCATTGCACTATCGCCTGAAACCTTGGATCAAATTTCCCAGGAACCTTGGGTGCTTTCCATCACTCCTTTTTCTGATATCCAGACTATCATGACCGGAACGGTCAGTGAACCTGGCGGGGCTCTAATAAGAGGACTGCCTCCCCAGGCTCTTCAGGATGATCAAAGCCTAAAAGAACATTTGCAATTGCGTTCCGGTGAGTTGGATCTGCAGGAACCCCGCAGTATCATCATAGGACACGAATTATCTCGAAGTCTGGGACTTTTTCCCGGCGATACCCTAACTCTAATGAATTTGAAGGGTGATGGATTAAGCCGTCTTGCAGTTAACCAAGAGGAATTTTTAATGGTGGGCAGTTTCAGAACAGGTTATTATGAATACGATTCTACCTTGGCCTTTATTTCACTGGACGATGCCCGGAGAACCATGGGAAACGGGCAGCTGAGTTATGGTATAAAGGTGCCTAATCGTCTAAGAGCAAGGCGCTATCAACGCAGACTTCAGCAGCTACCCGGTTTGCAGGGTTGGGAAATCACCAGCTGGCGAGATTATAATAAGGCCTTTTTTAACGCACTGCTTATGGAAAAAATATTAATGACACTAATGGTAAGTCTTATCTTTATTGTGGTGGCAGTGAATATTTTCCACTCTCTGAAGCGGTCTGTTGCCCAGAGGATAGAAGAAATCGCTCTTCTTAAGTCCATGGGGGCCAAACCAGGCCAGGTTCGTGGTTTATTTATTCTTCAGGGGCTTATCATGAGTGCCACGGGAGCGTTGACCGGGATAGTTGTCGGTATACTGTTATCTCTAAATATTAACCAGGTCTTTTCCTTGGTAGAGACAATTGTCAACTGGGTCACAATCTTTTTTCAATCCATCTTTTCTGGGGTAGGCACCCAGGATTTCAGTATCTATTCCAGTAGAGATTTTTATCTTATAAAAGTTCCGGTGGTCATGATGGGATCAGACCTGGCTGTCATATTGATAGCCGCCATGGGCTTTAGCGTTTTGGCAGCCATAGCTGCCACCTCCAAGGTTGCGGCTATCCGGCCTGCCGAAGTGTTTTCCTATGAATAATAAGGAGTCTTCCATGACATTGATAGAACTAAAAAATGTAAGCAAAAGCTACCATAACGGACAGGAAGAATTAAAGATCATCAGGGATTTGAATCTTACCGTAGAAGAAGGTCAATCGGTGGTGATCACCGGAGAAAGCGGTTGTGGAAAAAGTACACTGCTAAATCTGATCGGTGGGCTGGATTATCCCAGTGCTGGAGAAATCTATTCCTGTGGCAGTCTGGTCAGCAGCCTTAGTGAAGCCGCAATGACCCAATACCGAAATCAGGAGCTTGGTTTTATATTTCAGTTTCACTATCTTCTGAAGGATTTTAGTGCCCTTGAAAATATCGCTATGCCCGCTCTTATGGCAGGAATGTCCCGTAAAGAAGCCGAACCCTTGGCCATGGACCTGCTGAAAAAGGTGGGCCTGCAGGATCGAGCTATTCATTATCCCGGTCAGCTTTCCGGCGGAGAGAGGCAGCGAGTGGTTTTAGCCAGGGCCTTGATGAATCAGCCTAAACTGATTCTGGCTGATGAACCTACGGGCAATCTGGATGAAGGGAATTCCCGTGTGGTGGAGGATATACTCTTTCAACTGACCAGTGAGTTGGGAAAAACCCTGATAGTGGTGACACATGATTCTCATCTTGCCCAACGAGGGGAAAGGCATTTTCATCTCACCGGTGGCGGAGTACAGGATTTATGAAATTAAGTACCGCCCTGTTCATGGCTGTCCGGGCTTATCGGAATGGTCATGGAAAAAAAAAGACTTCCCGACCTCTGATCGGCGCTATTTTGGGTATTGCCTTTAGTCTTATACCTCTGATCGTGGTGATTCATATTTCCGATGGAATGATTCAGGGAATCACCGGCCGTTATATTGAAACATACAGTTATCATCTGCAGCTTTTTAGCTATACCAATCCCTCTCTGGAGGAGTTCCAGACACTGGCTCAAGAGGTGGAGCAGATTGAGGGCGTTACCCAGAGTTATGTTGAACGCAGGGGCTTTGCCCTTGCCTACAGTGAAAAGGGCCGTACCGGGGTGAACCTCAGAGCCATAGAAAATGAGCTATGTACCGAGGATGCAGAATTTCGAAAATACATGGAAATAAAGGCGGGAGATTTTGATTTGACCGCCCACAGAGCTGTGGTGCTTGGCCAGGAGGTGGCCCGCCAATTACAAGTTCAACCGGGAGATTCTATAAAACTTCTCACCGGGAAAATCTTTCCCAACGGTCGTTATGTGCCCAGAGTAACTCCCTTCGTAGTTCAGGGGATTGTCAGCAGCGGTTATCAGGAACTGGATCGACTATGGGTTTTTATTCCCTTGGAAAAAGGTGCGGAGATGCTGGCTGAAGATAGCTCAGAAACCCTGCTGGGCGTTAAGGTGGAAGATCCCTATTCCAGTTTGGCACCCATGGTGACATCCATTAGAAACTCCATCAATCAAGACCGGCAATGGCGCGCCTATACTTGGATGAATCTTAACCGGGCTCAGCAAAAGAGCTATCAGACCACTAAAATGATGCTTCAAATTATCATGGCGTTGCTGGTACTGGTTGCCGTGATGAATGTTTCTTCTTCATTAATTATGTTGGTCATGGAAAAGAACGTAGAAATCGCAATTTTAAAATGTATCGGCGCTTCACCGGGAGATATAGGTCGGGTATATCGGTACATAGGCTTGAGTGCTGGGGTCTTTGGTTCCCTGCTGGGAAGTTTGTCCGGAATAGCGGTGTCTCTTGGAAGCAATGATGTGATTTCTTTTACCGAAGGAGTGGTCAATTTTTTTATAACCCTGTTCTCTCAGTTTAAAGGGATCTTTACCGGTGGGACACATGGTGATTTTCAACTGCTCAACTCATCCTACTATCTCCAGGATATTCCCATTGACATCGAATGGCATACCCTGGCAATTATTGTCATTTCAACTATTTTATTATCCTGGATTGCATCGTCTTTACCTGCAGCCAGGGCTGGGCGTATAAGACCTCTAGAGGTAATACGTAAACATTAATTTCAAAGCTTCGCTTTTTTTAAAAAAAACTTTTATGTGCGGAGCATCTCCATTATACTGTTATCAGCAGTCGCTTAATTGTGATTGTGAATTTGATAGTAGGGGATGGGCCATGAAAAAATGCCCCCGTTGTGGTGTCAGTCTAATATCCCTTGAATTAACCCATAGGGTGGGCTGTGCTTTCTGTTATCAATATTTCCATAGGGAATTAGAGAGTCTGCTTCGCGAAACAGATCCTCAAGGCACTCCCTGGGATATCTCCGTAGAGCCCAAAGAAATCCTTCTTCAAAATCTGCAGCAGGCTGTGGCCAACGAGGAATATGAGGAGGCCGCTAAAATTCGCGATAAGATGAATGCGGCAGGGCAGGATGTCGACCCCTCTTCCTATTAATAATCACCAGGACAATTCCTTTGACAGCTGGTTTCTCCATCGCGGGGGAGATTTTGATGTACTACTATCCTCTAGAATCGTTCTTTATAGAAATCTAGCCGATCACCTTTTTCCTCAGGCACCAAAATTTAAAGCTGACCCTATTCTTTTAAAAGAAATTTTGGATTTTCTAGAAAGCCTCAGTTGGAAAGGGCAACATCTCAGAGGTTTTCTTCTGCAGAATATTAGCAGTCACGAGAAGGGTCTCCTTATTGAACGACGTCTACTTTCTCCAAGAATCAAGGCGGAACATCACGGCGCATTGCTCACTGATCCTACAGAAGAACTGCTGATCTCTCTGTTTCATCAGGATCATTTCCGTTTCCATTGTCTGGCTCCCGGGCAGTCATTGTTGGAGCAGCTGATCCCGCTGCTTAAACTTGCCCAAGAGGTGGAAGAACATTACCCCTTTTCCAAATCAGAGAAGGGTGACTATCTGTGTGCTAGGGCTGAAGAAGCAGGACTTGCCCTTCGGGCTTCTCTGATGGCACAATTTATAATGCTTCAAGAGCTTGAAGAACTGGATCCCCATATTTTTCAATTGATGAAAAAGGGTTACAGTCTCAGAGGTTTTACCGATAATAGAGATGAAGACAGTCAAAGTTCCCTGGGCGGATTTTATCAAATATACAGCCAGGCTAGAGGAGCTGAGGATCCCCAAGAAGTATTGAATACCATGCTTATGGATCTTGACCCTCTGATACAGCGAGAACGGGATTTACGGCAGGAACTCAAACAAGGTCGATTCCCCTGGGTGGAGGATCGAATCAACCGTTCCTTCGGTATTTTGAAGTATTGTAAGTTAATTTCTTCCAATGAGGCTCAAAAACGCTTGTCCTATATCCGTTTGGGGGTTACATTAGGCTGGATAGATGGTTTATCACTGCAGGAGGTTTCGGCCATGCAGATTTTGGTACAGGACAGACACATATGCGCCGGTTTTAACCAGGCGGAACCGGGCCCCTTTGCTCTAGATGAAGAGCGGGCCCGCTTTATACGGGAGGTCTTTGAACGGGGCCTGCCTTACAGGAGGTAGCCATGATAAAAGGCCTTTCACCCAGAGCTCAAAAAATTCTTTCCCTTCTCGCCCAAGAAGAAGCCCGGCGCACTCGGTCGGAAAAACTATACCCTGAACATGTTTTAATCGCCATGATACGAGAGTCGGAAGGAACAGCCATGGCGGTGCTGAAAAAGTTGAACATCCAACGTGAAGAGATGATTATTCAAATTTCCAAGGGCATTCAAGAGGTTAGCAATCGTTTTATTCTAGGAGAGGTTCCTCCTTCAACCCGCATGAAGGTTCTCTTGGAAAATGCAGCCAATGAGGCCACCATGCTGAATCATGAATATATCGGAACGGAACATTTTTTACTGGCCGCCACCGGTGAAAAAAACAGCAGCTGCTTCCGCTATATGCAGGGAATAAAGGTTACCGTGGATATACTGCGGGGTATGGTATTTGAATTAACCCGAAATAGGGATCGGCGCCGTCCCAAACAGACCAAGGCAGAGTTGCCCTTTGGCGGCAAGGTGAATCCTCGAACCACCCAGGGCACAGCAAGTTTTCTGGACCAGTTTTCCCGAGATTTGACAGCTCTGGCAAGAGAGGGTGAACTGGACCCTGTAATAGGCCGGGATTCAGAAATTACACGGTTGTTACGTATCCTCGGTAGACGTACTAAGAATAATCCCGTACTTATCGGAGAGCCCGGTGTTGGTAAAACCGCTGTGGTTGAGGGGTTGGCCATACGAATTGTAGAAGGTCAGGCACCGGATTTCTTTTCGGACAAACGGGTGTTGAGCCTGGACTTGGCCTCCCTGGTGGCTGGCACGAAATACAGAGGTGAGTTTGAAGAACGCCTGAAAAAGATCATTCGTGAGATAGGTAAATCAAGAAATATCATTCTTTTTATAGATGAGCTACATACCATCATTGGTGCAGGCGGGGCCGAGGGGGCCATCGACGCATCCAATATGCTCAAACCTGCCTTAGCCCGGGGAGAAATTCAATGCATCGGTGCTACCACCATCAATGAATATAAAAAATACATTGAAAAGGATGCCGCTTTGGAACGGCGCTTTCAAAGCCTTCTGGTTGAAGAGCCCTCCCAGGAAGAAAGTTATAGAATTTTACAGGGAATCAAACAAAAATACGAAGACCATCATAATGTGACCTATACCGACGAAGCCCTCAAGGCTGCGGTTGACCTCAGTGTCCGCTATGTCTCCGATCGTAATCTGCCCGATAAGGCCATCGACTTAATGGATGAAGCCGGCTCAACCAAGCGTATGCAGAATGTACTTCAACCTGAGGAGATCATGGATCTGGAGTTAAAGGTGGCCGATTTAACAGCTGAAAAAATCAGCCTGGTTAATTCTCAAAATTACGAACGCGCTGCAGCAGTAAGAGACCGTGTCCGGGAACTTAAAGAGGAGATCAAGGGCATTCGGGAAAACTGGGAACGTAACCTGAGAGAAGAGGAAAACCGTATTTACCCCGAGGATATCCAAAATATACTGTCGGAAAATACCGGCATTCCCATTTTCCGAATTATGCAGAGTGAATCGGATAAGCTGCTCAATATTGAAGACGCCCTCCATGAGACGGTGATAGGTCAGGATAAAGCTATAGGAGTGGTTGCCTCGGCTATTCGTCGTTCCAGAACCGGATTGAATTCACCTCATCGGCCTCTGGGCTCTTTTATCTATCTTGGCCCAACTGGAGTGGGGAAAACGTTGCTGGCCAAGACTCTGGCGGAGTATCTTTTTGGCGATAGAGAAAATCTGATTCGGGTGGATATGTCCGATTATATGGAAAAGCATAATGTCTCCCGGTTGGTAGGAGCCCCTCCAGGCTATGTGGGATTTGAAGAGGGTGGACTGCTTACAGAAAAGATCCGCCGGCATCCCTATTCGGTGGTTCTTCTCGACGAAATAGAAAAAGCCCATGTGGATGTTTTTAATTTACTTCTGCAGATTTTAGAAGAAGGAGAGATTCAGGATTCCTTTGGACACCGAGTTTCCTTTAGAAATTGTGTGATCATCATGACCTCCAACGCCGGAGCCCGGGAAATCATCAAGGGTAAGGGAATTGGATTTAATCAATCTCAGGAAGTGATGGAACATCGAGAAATGAGCCATTCAGCTAAGAATGAGCTTAAAAAACTCTTTCCTCCGGAGTTTTTAAACCGTGTGGATGAAGTGGTGGTGTTTCATTATCTTGAAGAACCCCATGTGATGAAGATCATGGAGCTAATGCTCAATGAATTGCAGGAGAGACTCGATGAACATCAGATAACCCTGGATGTTTCAAAAAAAGTAAAGGGATTTCTTCTTGAAAAGGGCTACGATGTTAGCTACGGAGCAAGACCCTTGAGGCGTTTTATTCAGCGTCAACTGGAAGATCCTCTATCCATTGGCATTCTTCGCGGACGCTTTTTAACAGGTCAGAATATCTCCGCAGAATTCCGGAATAACGCTATACAGTTTAGAGTAAAAAAGCAGAAATCCAAGGAGATTACAAAGTCCGATCAGCCTTTGTTGATGGAGTCTAAAAAACTACCTCTGGGGTAAAAAGCTGGATTTAGGGCCTATGAACCCTGAATCTATAGGCTTTTTCACTTTTAGGTTTATAGGGTATAATAGAGAAGATGAAACGAATAGTACTGTGGTTGCTTATAATATTTTTAACGATGCCGCTATTTTCTCAGAATAGGGAGCAATTACTTGAGCTTGGCCGACGGAGTTATCAGGATAGGCTTTACAGTCAGGCTATTGGTCACTTTAGAGAGTTTATGGATTATTATCCCACCGATCCCCGAAGGGATATGGCTCTTTATATGACTGCTGTATCGTGGTTTTATCTTCGAAACTATTCATCGGTTTTCAGTGCCTTAGATAGTTTGGAAGAGAACTTCCCCCATTCTATCTATATTCAAAAGGCGCCCTATTGGCGGGGCCTAAGTTATTACAACAAAAGAGAATATGAACAGGCGGTAGATCAATTTCAGCATCAGCTTCAGATGGAAGGAGAGGACTATTATTATCCTCGGAGTTTACTCTATCTTGGCCTGGCTCAGGAGAAGCTTGATCATTGGGATTTAGCTAGGGCCTGGTATAAACGAATGATCGATGAACTGGATAATCATAATCTTCTAGTACAGGCTCAATTCCGTCTGGGATTAGTTGAAATGAAACTCCAGGACTATTCCCAGGCTTTAACCAGGTTTCAAGCCTTGGCTTTAAACTACGCTACCAGCCCCTTCGCCCGGGATTTACCCTATTACAGTGCTCTTTGTTATAGTCAAATGGGTGATTATGAAGAGGCCAACCGAAGGTATAGAAGTTATCTACAGTTGAATCCTCAGGGTGCGTTGAGCGATCGGGTCTCAAGAGCGCTGGCTGATAATTATCGCAGTCTTGGAGACCTGGATCAAGCTTTGGAAATTTTGGAACAGCTTCAGCAGGAAAGCACTTCTTCGGAAAATCGTCTGGAGGCTAGTAAGGCTATTGCCAAACTGGCATTGGAGATGGAGGATTGGGACAGGGCTTTTCAGATGATGAATCAGATTTATCAGAATGGCTCCTCATCGGAAAGATTGCAGGCTGCCTTCACTCTGGCAGAGTTGTACATTCAGAAGGGAGAACCCAATAATTCCTTGGTTTACCTGGAAGAATTGGTAGAAAATAGCTACGGTGATTTGCTGGAGAAAAGCCTTTTTCTATTGGCTCAGCAGAAAAGAGAGTCCGGTCGGGTAGATGAGGCCATAGAACTGTATCGCCGTTATTGGCAGAATTATCCTAATGGAGAAAGAGCTGCCCAGGCAGCACGCTGGCTGATAAGTCTTTATCAGCAGGAAGATCGCATGGAAGAAGCCCTTCCCCTTATTGAACAGATGTTGGAGCTCTATCCCCAGGATGAGGATAAACCAGCCTATCTATTTTTTAAGGCTGACTATCTGCTTGCAAAAAATGACAGTGCGGCAGCTTTGGAAAATTTTTACGATCTTTGGCAGACCTATCCAGAGAATCCCTATGGCCTTCACAGTCTCTATAGAGTAGGTTATATCTATGGAATCCGGGGAGAGCATATTCGAGCTTCCCAGTACTTTCAGCAGCTGCTGGATCTAAATCCCCCGGCAGATCTTGCAAGGGATGCCCTCTATTCTCTTTGTCTTAGTCTTTATCTGGGCGAATCCTATGACCGTGCTTTGGTTGTGATGGATCAATTTCTTCAGCTCTATCCCCAGGATCAAAAAAATAACCAATTGGCCTATTATTTAGCAGATATATATTATGACCAGCAATATTTTTCCACGGCATATAAATATTATGGAGTTGCGGCAGCAACGGCCGGGGAAAACCAGGTCAAGTCACTTTATATGCAGGGACTTTGTCTTTATGAACAAGAACTCTGGGATCAGGGTCGAGCGATTCTCTCGGATACTTTTAACCGCTTCCCTGAAGATTCTTGGGGAATGGAAGCCCTTTATATGATGGGTGTTGGTGGAAGAAATGCAAAAAAGTATGATCAGGCCAAGGAAGATTTAGAGTTGGCAGCTCAGATTTTTCATGGGGAATTGGGGGAACGCAGTCTCTTTATGCTGACCCAGGTACTGCTGGATCAACAGGATCAAAGCGGAGCGGAAGCAGTATTAGATACCATGAAAAACCGCTATCCCCAGGGAGATTTTGCGGCCAACTTGATCTATCGGCAGGGCGATATCGCCTATTCTCTGGAAGATTACCGGAAAGCTTTGACCTGGTATCAACTCTGTATTCGTCAATATCCCCAACATAGTTTATCGGCCCAGTCTCTATTACGAGCGGCTCAAAGTCGTATGGAACTTCTGGATTATCAGAATGCTGCCGATGCTTTGTTGCGATACCTGGAACAATATCCTCAAGGTTCTTCCATGAGTCTTGCTGCGCGAAGTTTAAGTGAATTGATCCGTCGGCAGAAGGACCCCCTAGGGGCGGAGGATCTATTTTCGCGAGTGAAAGAATTATCCAACGATGAAGAGCTTCTGTCTATGACCTACATCGCCTGCCGCCGTGTAGGTGGGTTTCCAGGAGATGGAACAGAAGCTCTGCAGAATATCTATGAAATGGATGATTTGGCACCGCTGATCCGCAATGAAGCTCTGCTTCTTGTGGCCTTGGATGACGAAAATAGCGGGCTCTTTGATGAGGCGTTGGATCTCTACGAAGTACTGGTCACCACCGATTCTGGTCCCTTGGGCGCAGAGGCACATTTTGCCATGGCCAGGGTTATTTCAAATACCGATAAAGACAGGGGAGCCGAAGAATATATGAATCTCTTCTATCTATACCCCCACGAGGATCGTTGGGCCTCGGAGGCTCTGTTTCGCGCCTGGGAAATTTATTCTCAATTGGATAATCAACAACGTCAGGCACAAATGGTGGCTGAAAAGCTAAAAGAGGAATACCCCTTTAGCAGCTGGGTGGAAGAGCTTCCCTAATCTTTAATAATGAAAACCGCTGTCCCCTATAAATTCTCGCAATATGGAATGTTTGGGTACTAAGGCTGGTGGAATGGGACTGATATTGCTGAGAAAACTAAGCAATCTACAGGCTTCGCCATATTCTTTCTGAGTGGGCTTTATACTTCTGAGCAGGGGTTCTGCATAGATTTTTAATACGGCTAATTCGTAGTCTAGGGCTGAATTAAACATACTGTTTGCTTCACCCTGGTAGGGGAATATATTTTTCTTTTCTCCCCGGATCACCGAAGGGAAAATCTTTAGAGTATTTAGCGCAGTGTAACTTCTGAATTGATGATCTCTGACCATGCGTCGTATTTTACGATTATCCGTTGTAGGTATCCGATTGTAATCGTCCAGATTCAGCTGAGTTAACGCAGAGATATATATTTTGTATTTCAGGGAATTCTCTATCTGTGGTGTTAACTTAGGATTGAGGCCGTGAATTCCTTCCATCAGCAGTATGGTGTTTTCCTGCATCCGTAAAGACCGTCCCTTTTTTCTTCTGACTCCACCGGCCTTAAAATCAAATATGGGAATTTCCACTTCTTTTCCCGCAAAAAGATCCAAGAGATTTTGGTTCAGCAGAGCCACATCCAAGGCCTCTAGAGCTTCTAAATCTATCTTTCCATCTTCATCTAAAGGGACTTCCGAATGGGGTAAGTAATAATCGTCCAAGGAAACTAATAGCGGAGAAAAACCCATGGTTTGAAGGTTAAGAGAAAGTTTTTTGGTAAAGGTTGTTTTCCCCGATGAAGAGGGACCGGCGATGAGCAGCAGTTTGGTGTAGGAATGATTTTTATGAATATCTGCAACTATTTTCCCAATTTTCTGCATATGCAATGCTTCAGATACATTGACAAAATTTTCAATTTCCCTTTTTTTCATGGTCAATGCATTTAATTGTCCAACGCAATGGATCCCCCGGATTTTCCCCCATTTTTTATGCTCCTGATATATATCAAATAGCTGGGGCAGAGGGTGGTCATGTTCCTTCAGCTTTAATGGTGAACTACTTGGGGGAAATCGCAGAAGAAGGCCCTGTTTGTATAATACTAGGTCCCAACAGCTTAAAAGACCTGTGTGGGGTACCATGGGCCCGTGGTAAATAGCCATATATTTCCCGCAGTTGTTTATGGATATTCTATTGCAGTTCATATTCTCCAAGAGCATTAATGTTTCCTCGCCGGATTTTTTTGAGAAATAATCCACAGATTCCACATAGGATATATATTTACGTCGGACTGGAAGGTGTCCTTTCACCATTTCGTTCATTTCGGCCTTTAGCTCATCCACCAAGAACTGGCTAGCTTCACCTCGCTCAAAGTGATAATAAAAACCGTTCCCCAGAGAATGATCGATCATTAGATCCAGTTCTTCAGCTCGTTTTTCCAGGGCCATTTCTAAGAGAAGACAAAGACTGCGCCGGTAAATTCTAAGGCCTTGAGAGGAATCTAAATATACAGGCTGAACTTTGGAATTTATCTCAATTGGACAATAGAGACTCTTTATTTCATGGTTTATCTCCAGACCAACCAAGGGGAAATTCTGGAGTTCCTTTTTTTTACTATAATAACTATGAAGATTTTCACCTCGTTCAATTTTTATGAATTTATTTTCCAATAGAAGTTCAATGTTAATTTGATCCATATTTCATTTCCTTGTGTTAATCTAGCAGTGACTTATCCTTTAATTCTTCTACTTCTCGATGATTGAGAACTCTTACTATGGACTGCAACCCTTCTTGATTGGTGGGCACGACAGGGCAGTCGGACACGGGATTTTTCTTTTCATCCAAGAGTAATTTCACATAGGGGAGTCTTACATTCTGTTCCGACGCCCTCACCACTGTGGCAATGGTTCCATCTCCAAGTACCACATAACTTCCCAGAGGAAATAGGGTTAACGATGCCATCAGGGCCGTTACATAACCCGTATCATAGAGACTTTGCATCTCCTTAAGCAACGTTGTCATGCTGCTGTGTCCGTCTTTTCCCTCCCTATGGGGGCGATTGGATATTTGCGCATCGTAACTGCAGGCTATAGAGATTATTTTTCCATAGGAGGATATTTTATCCCCCGTAAGATGCTGGGGATAGCCCGTACCGTTTTCTCTTTCATGGTGCTGTAACACACCCATAAGTATGTCTTGGGATAGGGGACGGATATCCTTCATTTCCTTGAGCAGCCGGAAACCTAGAATAGGGTGAGCGGTGATGGTCTTTTTTTCTTCGGGGGTTAAATTACCCTTTTTGTTATATAAAGCAGGTGGAATTTGCAGCATGCCCACTTCATGGAGCAATGCGCTAATCCCCAATTCAATAACCTTATGGGGAGGGATACGTTCTGTTTTAACATTTTGCGCAATGGTAAGGGCCAGTATGGTGCTTCTTACTGCATGGGTGATGGAGTAATCAAATTTCTGGGGGTTTTTAAGTTCGGTAAACCGCAGAATATAATATTGATTCTCCTTGACTATTTCTATGGCCTTTTTTATATATTCAGTTATCCTGTCAAGGTTCAAACTGTTGGTTCTACCGAAGGAATCCAGGGTTTTATGAGTGAACTTTAAAAAATCGTCATAAAAAGCCTGAGCCTTGGCAAGACCCTCCCGTTCTTTCTGGTTCTGGTCCAGATTGGTGCCGCCCATGCTCACATGCCCTGCTGAACGTTCTATGGGTTTTGTATTGCCCGGAGTAAAAACTACCGTATAATTCCAACGGTGTAATTCCTGAAGAAGCTCATCGGTGGTTGGAGTATCGGGGCTTAAAATAATATAACGGCCGTCAAGATAGACCGGCTCCTCAAAAACCAGATCGGGTTTTAACTCAGCAACCAAAACTTTATTCATTTTCATACTCCTTCAGTATAATCTCTCAAGTTGACCTGTAAAGAGAAATCTTCTACACTACTTCTATTATAGGAGCAACAGGCTATGAAATTTAAGACAATTTTTATGCTTTTTAATGCAGTGGTGCTAATGGCCTTCCTTTTTGTGGCCTTGGTACCCTTTATTATGCTTGGAAGTGAGTTCTCCCAACTCTTCTGGACTCAAAACTGGATATTGGTTTTACTCTTTGTTTTATTTATTGTTATCCTTGATGGATATTTTATTTTGAACTGGAAACTTTTTATCTATCTGGAGCAGGAAAACTGGCCGGCTCTTATGGGATACCTTGAAAATAAAATTTTTGAGAAGGAACAATTTAAGTTCCGTTATATGAATCTTTATGTAAACACTTCACTTTCGGTATCCAATCTCGAAAAAATACACCGATTGGAATTGGAAATTCGTGAAAAAAAACCTGAAATGCTCATTCCCATGGCTCTGCCTCTGGGACTTCCTTATCTGTTAAAGAAGGATGACCAAAGTGCTGCAGAATACTTTCGTGATGTCTTAAAGCTTAAAGGTCTAAAACATAAAACATGGCTGCAATGGTGCCTAGCCTTTATTCTCATCGGTCAGCGGCAGGTGGAAGAGGCCGTTGGACCTCTGTTAGATGCTATGAAATCCGAAAAACATGATGGTGTTTTAATGTTACTGATACTTTTTTTACTGGATAGCCTGAGGATACATGTGCCCAGTGAAGAACAGGATGAAATCACCAGGCATAACATGGAACTTAAAATAAAAGTCCAGGATAAAAATACCTGGGAGAAAATGCTTTCCAAAAGCCGAGACCGCAATCTGCTGCCCACTCTTTTGATTTCCCTGTTAAAAGAAGCTCGCCAATGGATCGTTCAGCTGGAGGGTTGATTTATGAGATCTATCGAAAAATCCCAGAAACTTGAAAATGTTTGTTACGATATTCGTGGGCCAGTGATGACCGAAGCCCTTCGTATGGAAGAAGAGGGCAGCCGGTTGATCAAGCTGAATATTGGTAATCTTGCTCCCTTTGGCTTTGATGCCCCCGAAGAAATCATGCAGGATATAATTAGAAATTTACCCGAGGCCCAGGGGTATTGCCATTCCCAGGGAATCTTTGCCGGAAGAAAGGCCGTCATGCAGGATACCCAGCGGCAGGGTATTACCGGGGTGAAGGTGGATGATATCTTTTTGGGTAACGGAGCGAGTGAACTCATTCAGATAGCCATGCAGGCCCTGCTGAATAACGGAGATGAAATACTCATTCCCGCCCCGGATTATCCCCTATGGACCGCCGCGGCCACTCTGGCAGGTGGTAAGGTTCGGCATTATCTTTGTGACGAATCGTCCAACTGGTACCCCGATCTTGAGGATTTGGAAAGTAAGATAAACAAAAATACCCGGGGGTTGGTGGTTATAAACCCCAACAATCCAACAGGAAGTGTATATCCCAGGGAAATATTAGAAAAGCTAGTGGAGATTGCCCGTCGCCATGACCTAATTCTCTTTTCCGATGAAATCTATGAAAAAATTGTCTACGATGATAATAAAGCCATCGCCATGGGCTCCCTCTGTGATGATCTTCTGGTGGTTAGCTTTAACGGCCTGTCCAAGGCCTATCGCTCCTGTGGGTTTAGAGCCGGATGGATGGTTCTAAGCGGGGATAAACGCCAAGCTCAGGGATATATTGAGGGGTTGAAGATATTATCCAATATGCGGCTCTGTAGTAACGTTCCTGCTCAATTTGCCATTCAAACTGCTCTGGGTGGGTATCAGAGTATTCAGTCATTGACTGCACCGGAGGGTCGTCTCTTTAAGCAGAGGAATTATCTCTGGGAGAGGATCAATTCCATCGAAGGACTCAGCTGCACTAAACCTCAGGGGGCTTTATATCTTTTTCCAAAAATAGACCAGAAGCGTTTTAACATAGAAGACGATATGCTCTTTATTCTCGACCTGTTAAGAGAAACCAATATACTTGCGGTGCAGGGCACCGGATTTAACTGGCCCGAGCCTGACCATTTACGTTTGGTTTTTCTGCCCGATATGGAGACCCTCTCAGAGGCAGGCCACCGATTGGAAGGTTTTTTAAGCCAATACAAACAAAAGTAAAAATATGAACTTGGACTTCTTATACTCATGTAATTGTTATCAGGAGTGGAGGTTTTTTCCTTCCCTAATTTTACATTACCCAATAATAAGAGGAGAGTATTGGAATGAAGAAAGCTTTATTTGTATTGGTATTGACCGCAGTGATGGCCTTTTCTCTGTTTGCTGTAACAGGAGTTCAGGCCTTTTATGTTGACATTCCCACAGCCTAGCAGGAAATCGACGATCTAAATGCTAAAAATGACACCATGACATCGGAAAACGAAGCTATGAAGGCCGAAAACGATGAAATGGCCCTGTCTAATTCAGATCTGGAGGGCTTAATTCGAGAAGCCTACATTGTATTGGATTCCGTTTTTCAGAATGCCGATGACGTGCAAGGTGAAGTGGACGCTCTACTGGCTAAATAATTACCTGGATTTAGACTGCCTGTTATAGAGAATAACAGCTTCAATATTTTGTAATTGTTTGGGGGGATGTCTCAAAGGACGTTCCCCTTTTTTTGTGCCTTGTCTTTTACCTTGTATCCGTTATATGATGGGTTATCTTTTTGTATTTAAGGAAAGAATCCATGGTACGAGTACGATACGCCCCATCCCCCACGGGGCTTCAGCATATAGGCGGAGTTCGAACAGCCTTATTTAACTACTTCTTTGCCCGCTCTCAGGGTGGAAAATTTATTTTAAGAATTGAAGATACCGATCAGGGAAGATATAACGAAGAGTCCCTAGAGGATTTATACGATACTTTGAACTGGTTGGGAATCCAATGGGATGAAGGCCCCGATAAAGACGGTGGTTTTGGACCCTATATCCAGTCTCAACGGTTTGATTTATATCAAACAAAGGCAAAAGAGCTTTTGGACAAAGGATTGGCATATCGTTGTTTCTGCACCACCGAAAGGTTGGATCAGCTTCGAAAACAACAGACGTCAGAAAAAAAGGACTTTGGATATGATAAAAAATGCCGCGATCTGGACCCCCTGGAGAGTCAAAAGCGTTGCGATGCCGGAGAATCCTGGGTATTGCGTCTCAAAATACCTGAACAGGGAAAAATAACCTTTACCGATGAAATTCTGGGAGAAATCAGCCGTAAAACCAAGGACGTCAGTCCTGACCCGGTAATATTGAAGGCCGATGGATTTCCCACCTATCATCTAGCCCATGTGGTGGACGATCATCTGATGGAGATTACCCACGTTTTAAGGGCCCAGGAATGGATTCCCAGTACACCGCTTCATGTGTTGTTATTCCAGGCATTCGGCTGGGAGGTACCACGGTATTGCCACCTTCCCATGGTTATGGGCAAAGACGGTTCAAAATTATCCAAACGACACGGATCAACCTCGGTAAGAGATTTTCGTCTGGGCGGATATTTGCCCGAAGCGATGATTAACTATGTTTCTTTACTGGGCTGGGCCTACGATGACTCCAGAGAGTTCTTCAGTTGTAAGGATCTTGAGGAACTTTTTACCTTAAAGAAACTGAACAAATCTCCTGCGGTGTTCGACTATCGTAAACTGGAATGGTTTAACGGCCAGTACATCCGTAAGATGGATCCTGACAAACTTAAAGAGTTATTGATACCTATTCTTCAGGAAGATGAAATTATTCATCAACCCGCCACAGAAAAGGATCTTGAGATATTTGAGGGAGCCTTTCCTCTAATACGGGAAAGATTAAAATATCTTAAAGATGTTTCAGAAATGCTTCGCTTCCTCTTTAAGGATATTGAGGGATACGATATTTCACTGGCTATTCCCAAAAAGATGACCCAGGAGGACTGTCTTCAGGTGGTTTTACAGTTAAAACCCCTGCTTGCTCAGTTTAAAGACAAAAACCAGGAAGAAATGGAAGAACTCTTTCACAGTACAGCAGAAGAGAGAGGATGGAAGCTGGGGCAGTTGATGCAGCCACTTAGATTGGCTGTGACCGGATCGAAGGTCTCGCCGCCTCTCTTTGAATCCATCACCCTTTTAGGGCTGGATAAATCCCTAGAGCGGCTGGATTATCTGGAAAAACATTTAACAAAAGCCTGAGCATAAAGTTCCGGCAGTATATATTATAGGAGTATGAGATGAAGAAATGGCTTGGGCTTATTGGAGCTCTATTAATACTGGTTTCCTGCGGGGACAATGTGGTGACCATTAATGGCGAGGGCGTAAAAGCCGAGGAACTGGATAAGATACTGGCTGTGAGAGTTCAGCAGTATGTAGCCCAGGGAAACGAACTGAATGACGACGATAAAGAGAATATTCGGCAGGAATTGCTCCAGGGGCTGGTAGATCAGACTCTTCTTCGTCAGAAGGCGGAAGAACTTAATATTGAAGCAGCGCAGGAAGACATAGATGAACAATATCAATCCTTTTTAGAGCAGTTCGACTCAGAGGAAGAGGCTCAGGGATTTCTTGATGAGCAGGGATACAGTGTAAAGGAATTGAAGCGGGATATGACCGTGGATCTTCAGGTTCAGAAGCTGCTTGAGAATGAGTTATATCCTCTAGCTGATCCCAATGAAGAAGATGTGGCTGCCTTTTATGATGAGCACCCCGACTATTTTGTTGAACCCGAACAGATTCAGGCTCGTCATATAATAATCGCTCTTGCTGCTGACGATACCGAAGAGCAAAAAACTTTGGCTCGTAAGAAAATCCAAGATGTTTTGGATCTTGCTCTTCAGGGCGAGGACTTTGCAGAACTGGCCAAACTTCATTCAGAAGGCCCCAGTGCTCCTCAGGGAGGAGATTTGGGTTGGTTTCGACGAGGCCAGATGGTGGCTCCCTTCGAAGAGGCTGCCTTTGTCTTGGATGTCGGTGAAATCAGCGGAATCGTGGAGACTCAATTCGGCTTTCATATCATCCAGGTTGAAGATAAAAAAGAAGCAGGTGTAACCTCATTAGAAGACGCTGCTTCAACGATTAAAGATTTTATGAGACAGGATAAACTACCAGCACTCTATGAGGAATATTTAGGCAACTTGACCGAAAATGCGGAAATTGTATATAGCAGTAAAGCTGAAACACAAGAAGAGCAAGGTGTGGAAACACCAGTTGACACAGAGGAGGTAGTGGAAGAGGAAATGTGATTTCCTTTTTTACAAAGTTATTAGTTATGGCAAAAGAAAAAAAAGCGAATGTCCTGAGTAATGCCTATGGCGCATCCATGGAGAAAATCGTATCTCTGGCCAAGCGAAGAGGTTTTGTATATCCCTCCAGTGAAATCTATGGTGGGCTTGCAGCCACTTGGGATTACGGTCCTCTTGGAGTGGCTTTAAAGAATAATATTCAAAACATCTGGTGGAGAGAAATGATCCGGATGAACGATAATATCGTCGGATTGGATGCCGCTATCATGATGCATCCAAAAACCTGGGAAGCATCGGGTCATGTGGAAAATTTTACCGATCCTTTGGTGGACTGCAAAAAGTGTAAAACCCGTTTTCGTGAAGATAAATTGGACCCTCAGGCTATAGCCGATAAAAAATGTCCAGAATGCGGCGGTGAGTTAACCGAACCACGACAGTTCAACCTGATGTTCACCACCCATCTTGGTCCCGTACAGGACCATGGTTCGGTGGTTTATCTAAGACCGGAAACCGCCCAGGGGATATTTGTTAACTTCAAGAATGTTGTGGACACCAGCCGGGTAAATATTCCCTTTGGAATCGCCCAGGTGGGAAAGGCCTTCAGAAATGAAATTACTACTAAGAACTTTATCTTCCGAACCTGTGAGTTTGAACAGATGGAAATGCAGTTCTTTGTAAAACCCGGTACTGAAGATGAATGGTTTGAGACTTGGAAGACCAAACGGATGGATTATTACTATAATAAGTTAGGTATCCTTCCTGAAAATCTTCGTTTCCATCAGCACGGAGAGGATGAATTGGCCCACTATGCCAAGGATGCCTATGATGTGGAATACCAATATCCCTTCGGTTGGGAAGAGCAAGAGGGGATTCACTCCCGTACTGACTTTGACCTGTCACGCCATGGGGAATTCTGTGGTAAGGAAATCAATTACCTGGATCCCCAGGATAACAGCCGGTATATTCCCTATGTTATCGAAACCTCCGCCGGCCTGACCAGGTCTGTACTTGTTTGTCTGATGGATGCCTACGAAGAGCAGGATCTAGGAGAAGACAGCAGGGGTAATAAGGATATTCGTACGGTTCTTCATCTGCATCCCAATGTGGCTCCAATCACTGTGGCGGTTCTGCCTCTGGTTAAAAAGGATGGCTTGGCCGAACTTGCCAAGGATATTGAGATGGAACTACGGGAGGATTATGAAACCTTCTACGACAAGAGTGGGGCCATAGGACGGCGATACCGCCGAATGGATGAGATAGGTACTCCCTTTTGCGTTACCATCGACTACGATACCAAGGAATCCAAGGATCAGACTATAACATTACGGTTCCGGGATTCCATGGAACAGGTGCGTATTCCCAGAAGTGACTTGGCCGCCCGGATTAAACTAGAGATAAAAAATTACACAAGACAAGCTTAATAAACTTGGTCCTTGATTTTTTATGAGTCCCTGATTTCATTTTTTGAAGTCAGGGATTTTTTTTTGCTCCTGTGAGAGGGGACAAGAGGGAGGGAATGGACAGGATGGGGAGAAGAGTTGACAACAGATCACACGGATGGGAGGAGAAGGATATTGCTGCAGATGAACGCAGATTTACACAGATGGGAAAGAAAATGACGGTAGGGGAAGGACAGAGATAGGTAGGGGCAAGACATTGATATCTGGTCAAGACGTAGGATAAGGGGGGAGGAGAAATTTAACAACAGATCAACCGGATGGGACAGGTAAGAGGGGAAGGGGATGGAGGAATTAACCACTGAAAAAACTGAAAAAACGGAAGGGTCAAGACGTAGGATAAGAGGGGAAGGAGAAATTGAACAACAGATCAACCGGATGGGACAGGTAAGAGGGTAAGGGGATAGGGG
>JAQICO010000177.1 GCA_027858495.1 Spirochaetaceae bacterium | reverse complement strand
GATAACAAGCGTAAGAAGCAGAATTTCCCTTTGACATGCTTTTTTGCTTACGCAAAAATCCATTAAACCGTTTCCTACCGAATAGCATCAGGTGTTTAACAGGGCAATTTATTAAAATTAATTTTACAGTTAAAAAATACTCAATTATTCTTCTCTTATCATAGATATGAAAAGGTGCAGAAATGACAAAAAATAAGTTTTTTGAGTTAACGGAAATTATAGAGATGCAATATGACAATATTGCGGGGATAATAATTACTAAAAATAATGAACTTAAATTTGAACACTACAATAATGGCTATAAGTATAATGATACCCTTCATGTAGCATCTGTCACAAAAAGTATAATTTCCATTTTAATAGGGATTGCAGTTTATAAGGGAGCCATAAAAAGTATTGACCAAAAAGTTCTAGAGTTCTTTCCGGACTATAAAATAAAAAGGGGAGAAAAAACCATACAAGAGATTACAATAAAAAATTTATTGACAATGACTGCACCCTATAAATTCAAATACGAGCCATATACAAAAGTATATTCCAGTGAAGATTGGACAAAGGCTACGCTGGATTTATTAGGCGGCAAGGGGAAAATTGGGGATTTTAAGTATACTACAGTAGGATTACAAATATTATCAGGTCTTCTGGTTAATGCAAGCGATCAGACTCTTCTTAAATTCGCCAATGAAAACCTTTTTGAGCGTCTCGGAATAAAAAAATCTCAAAATACAAAAATCAGTAACAAAGAAGAACATCTGGCATTTCTGAAAAATAACTATGCAAGAGGATGGGTGGTCGATTCAAAAGGTGTAAATACTGCAGGCTGGGGTTTAACACTTACTACTGGTGATATGGTGAAAATCGGGCAATTATATTTAAATCAAGGAAAGTGGAATAATAAAATTATACTTTCATCTGAATGGATTGATGAAAGTACTAGGGAACATAGTTTATGGGGAGATCTGCCTTATGGATACCTATGGTGGATATTTAAAGGTTTTGAAGGGAATGGTTATGCCGCAATTGGTGACGGTGGAAATATTATTTTTGTTTACCCGGAAAAAAACCTAGTTATTGGGATTTCATCCCGGTTTATGCCCCGTGCAAAGGATCGAGTTGAATTAATAAGAAAATACATTTTACCCTTATTAGAAGAAGAATGACGGCCAGTCAAAATATCCAGGAGTATCTAAAAGCAATAAAAAATTTATCTCTTCCAGCCCTTTTTTGTATATTCTAACGATGAAGGGCCAAAAAGTAATCATCAACGATTCCATGCAGCAGGGATATTACTATCTCACAGCACCTGCAGGGGAAGATTTTCATCCAGATTTCAAACCCCAGTTAACCCCCAGGGAAATGTTATCCCTTGGAGTCTTTGGAGGCAAATATCTCAGCGATTGCCGGGAAGAATTTCCCTCAGACTGGTTTGACCACGCTAAACTTTCTCCAGCAAAAAAAAATATTGAACTGAATTATTTTCAGGTGGATGCCTCTTTGCCCCTGTCTACCTGGCAGGCCAATGGATGGATCCATCCCGCCGATCCCCGGGGCTGGTTCCAGTGGTATTGTCGTTATTATTTGGGCAGGCGTATGGACCAGGAAGATCTACGGCAGATAAAACGCTGGAGGGCTATCCGCCGGCATATCGGGGCGATAAAAAAAAACTGTGAACCCCTGAATCTAAACTGTCGCAAAAAACAAAGACAGGCTTTATTACATTGGGCCTATGATAGTAGAAAGCTCTAGCTTACAGCTATAAATGAAGACCCATGTGTAAAGATAGAGTTATCCGTGGAAATAATATTGGCTAAATACACTCTGCCTGTTCCCCTTCCAGGTAAATTTTGCTATTTTATTGCACTATGGAAGTCTTTATTTTAGGCTGTGGGGGCATGATGCCTTTACCCAGCCGACATTTAACATCGGTGCTGCTGCGCCGCGAGGGGGAATCTTTCCTCTTCGACTGTGGAGAGTCCACCCAAGTTTCGCTAAAACGGCTAAACCTTAAGTGGAAGAAAATCTCCACCATTTTTATTTCTCACACCCATGCCGACCACGTGACCGGTCTTCCCGGGTTGCTTATGTTATCAGCTCAGGTGGAAAGGGAGGAGCCCTTGGTGATCATTGGCCCACCCAAGATCGCAGAGTATATTGAAAGCAGTCGTCAAGTACTGGATATGTATCTCAACTACGAGATTGAAGTGAGAGAGATTGCTGATCCCTCGGTACCTCAAGTGGTAATGCAGGGGGAAGATTTTTGTGTGCACAGCTTTCCTCTTTACCATAGTAAGGTATGTGTAGGATACCGCCTGGAAGAAAATCCTCGACCGGGCATCTTTTTTCCTGAGAAGGCCCGAGAACTGGAAGTTCCTGTGGGCCCCCAATGGGCCGAACTTCAGAGAGGAAATTCCGTCAGCCTGCCCGATGGCAGAACAGTGGAATCTCATCAGGTTATGGGCTCATCCCGTCAGGGCAGTAAATTCAGCTTTGTAACCGATACCCTATATAATGAAAGCATTCCCAAGGAAGTGAAGGATTCCGATCTGCTGGTCTGTGAAGCCATGTTCGACAGCTCTTTGGCGGAATCTGCCCGAGAAAAAAAGCATCTTACGGCTAAACAGGCCGGTATGATCGGACGTAAGGCCAAGGTCAAGCGTATGGGGCTAATCCATTACAGTCCTCGATATGGGGACAGTGAGTTAAAAACCCTTAAGATTGAAGCACGCCAGGAATTTCCCGATGCCTTTCTATGCAAGGACCGCATGAGTCTTAACATAGCGAATAGGGATTAATCATGTTAAGGGTTTCTGATCTACATTGGAATTATTCTTCTAAAGAAGCCCTCGGGGGTATAGAATTCCAGATCCATCGGGGTGAGATTGTAGGCCTTTTAGGGGATAATGGGGCAGGGAAATCCACCTTGCTTAAATGCCTGTCCGGAATCTTGACTCCCCGGGGAACCATGGAGCTGAAGAATCTTTCACAGGGGGATTCTCCCCATGAATTCCGTGGTTTTTCAGCATTTCTGCCAGAGAATTTTACCCTCTATCCCCACAGAATTATGGGGGAATACATTGAATCACAGGCTGCTATCTACTCCCATTCAAAGAGTTCCTATGTTGAATTGGTCCAGCAATTGGGCTTAGAAAAGTATATGAATCAATCCATGGGGCAGTTATCCAGGGGATACGCCCAGCGTGTGGCCATTCTAATAACGCTTCTTCAAAATCCCTACCTATTGTTATTAGATGAACCCTTTAGCGGATTGGATACAAGCCAGATTCTTCAGTTGAGAAAAACGCTCATCCAGGGAGCAACTAATAGGATAACCCTGATCTCCAGCCATATTTTACCGGAACTGTATCAGCTTTGTGGACGTATTCTTATTCTTAAACAGGGGAAATTGGCCGGGGATTATGCAGTTTCGGAAATTTCAGATATGAATGAACTGGAAGAGATCTATCAGCGAGAATCCCTCAAGGCTGAAGGTATTGATACACCGGGGACAAAATATGAATAAGCCCTCCGATGTGTCCATGAAAATTGAAAATTCAGCCATACGACGTGAAATCACATCGGTACAACGGGGCCGTGGGTTTTTTTCCCTGGCAGCATTGTTGGCCTTTTTATCCATGTTTTTCTTTCTATGGGGAGCCTCAAGGGGAAAAAACTTAGAACTCAGCCGTTATCTTAATATCTACAGCTGGTTGCTTCTGGCTATTCTTTCCTTAACTCAGTGGAGGGGATGGGCATGGGAACAGGCCCATGGGCGTCATCTGCTCTGGTTGAGTTTCCCCCTGAAGGATCATCAGCTGATCTGGCAGTTTTTTCTATCGGGGATTCAACAGCTTTTATGGCTTCTTATTCCTGCTTTGCTGGTTTCACTGAGTATTACAGGGGTCAATAATATCAGTTGGCTTCCGGGTATAATAGCACTCTTTTTAGAGGGCAGCCTTATCATTTCTCTTTATCAGGCCTTGGCCATGTCCTCCAGTCATCCGGTGAGGGTGCTTATATTGGTTTATCTGCTGGGAGGGGGATATTTATTTTTGTTGCCTCTTACAACGTGGAATTTACAGCTGTTTTTTACAGGATATTTAAGGGGTAGCAGTCTGGTTTTGCATCTCCTTCTGATCATGACCTTTTTATTTATTCAGCTGCGCAGACTACTGCGCTTGAGGAGCAGGGGATGAACTGGAAAAAAATCCTCATAAAAACCAGCCTTGCTGGTTCTTTACTTCTTTTAATAATATTTCTTTTTTTTACTCAGGTGGATATGAGCAGAGCCGGAAGATTCAGCCCAGATAAGCCCTTGCTGCAGGCTCTAAAGTCCCTGGAAAATCCCCTGTATATCACTTGGAATCTATCGGAGGATACCCCCTTAACTTCGGAGTTGGAATTATTTTTAGCAAGTTTATCCTCAAAGGGCACAGTGGAATATCATAGAGATTATACTTCTGCAGAAATATCAAGCCGTCGGAGGTACACTCCCTATTTTCTGGGAGATGGAGAATACTATTCGGCGGTGGAAATGGAATATCTAGGAAACAATTATATTATTCCCCTGGCCCTGGACCCTCACCTTACTGAAGAACGATTGCTGGCCGGCCTTGGTTATGTGTTGGGTAAGCCAATCCCCCATATCGGCTTGGTCAATGGGGACTGGAGTTATACCATCGAGGATGATCATCAGCTGATGATTCAAAGCCTTTCAGCCTATGGGCAGCTTTCGGTTTTACCCACGCTCTCTCAATTACCCTCTCAGTTGGATATGCTGATACTGGTGGGCCATAGGGATTTAACCGTATTAGACATTGACATTCTCGATAACTTCCTGAATCAGGGGGGTAGTCTGCTCTTTTTAATCAGTCCCTTTAAGGCCGATCCACGGAAGGAGGACCAGCTTCAATTGGAGCTAAGCAGTCTATTGCTTCGCTGGCTGGAACAACGGGGCATCTATGTGGAACCGGATTTAATCATTCAGGATTCTAACACTCTCAGCCTTTCCGACGGCAGCCCCTATGCCGCCTGGTTTCCCCTGGATGGTCCGGTCTTCAGTTCTCCCTTGACGGCCCTCTGGATGTCACCGGTAAGAACAGATCCATCGCTGTCTTTAAGGGGACAGTGGTTCTCTGGACCGTCGGCCCATAGGGGCGGGACTCTGGGAAGTCTTGCTCCAAAGGATCTTCAAGCAGAATTATCCAGTCCAGAAATGGGGCCTCTTCAGATGGGAGTCATGGTAGAACAGGATAATGGGGCTTCTCTGGCTGTTTTTGGCAGTCGATGGATATTCAGCGATTTGATACTTCAGGCAAGAGCCGTGGATAATCTGGAAGGATTAAACGGTTTGGTACTTTCCATGACCGGTCAGCAAGAGGTTCTTTCATTTCGAAATCAATGGAAACAGGCCGATAGGAAAAGACCCCTGGGGGCTCCATTTAGAATCTTTCATCTTTTAATATTACCCTTGGGGTTTCTGATATTCGGTCTCTTCGTAGGGTCAAAAGGCAGGGGTAAATGGAAATCCTAAAACCTCCCTATTTCCGCGGCGGCGGAATTTTATTAATGGGATTGCTGATTCTTTTTTTTACTGGAAGTATCATTAAAAAACCCTGGGACAGAGATCAAACTCTTTTATTTCGACAGTATAATAGGGAGGATCTCGAGACCATCTCCTTTTCCAATGGCATGAAGATACAGCGCAGAGAGCAGAGCTGGATGCTACAGGATGAACAGGGCGGGTTATGGCCGGTGGATAAAAGGGCCTTGGAAGAATTGATAAATCTACCAACTCGATTGGTTTATCACCCCCTTAGCAAGAATCCTCAGGCCGCTGAATTGCCCCATTGGGAAAGTCCTGTCACCCTGGAATATCTGGATCAATCGAGAAAAGTTCTACTGACCCTGCAGTTGGGGGGCCAGCCAGATGCAGGAGGCTTTTTATTTGCCGATGAAACCGGTCTGCTTCATTTGAACCAAGTGTCCACACCTTCTGTGCAGCTCCAGGATTACCTTGCTCTTTCCCCCTGGCAGGATTTAGATCCCCAAGATTTGATAGTTATCTCATTAAACACCGATCTTCAAGGCCAGGGGGCGGAATATTTTAATTACTCCCTGATGTTGGAGGATTCCACCTGGCGGCTCATGCCTCAGGATAAGCCCGTAGAACCAAGTATCATGACCGAACAGTTAAATCGCTTGGTCAATCTTCAGGCCATCAGTCTGTTAAACCGTGATGATGTGGATATTCCCGGGCATAGATTCACCCTGAGTGTTAGGGACCGCAATAATGCTTCCTGGATTCTAAATGTTGCTGATCCCTTGGAATTGCAAGGGAATAGTTATTGGCCGGCCCTGTTGGAAGGTAGCGATTATATATATCTATTCCGCCGTCAGGACCTTGCAGAAATTGCACGAAGTAGTCAGTCTTTGTTGGCGCAATAACTCCCTTTTGCTTTATCGCAGCAAAAGATCTATATCTACTTCCAGGTCTTCCATCCGTTTAAAGAAATATCTTTTTGTATCCTTTATTCCTATATTGTAATAGGCCTTGCCAAGGCTTTCCTCCAAAAAATCCACCAGTAGATCTGCCTTTAGATCACCTATCTGCAGGTCCCACTCTTCTTCTATATAGCTTCTTAGCTTATCCATCAACACGAGCTTTTGATTTTTATCCATTGTAAAATTTCTAGCTTTCATCGTTTCTCCTTTTTAATCGTTATCATCATCTCTACGCACTTCTAGGGCGAATATCAGAGGAAAGTGATCGCTATAGGTTTCACGCCACTGCTGATATTCTTCCAGGGTTTCAACGGAAGGGCGGTATATATAAAAACTGTTTTCCCCATAGTGCCTGCGTGCACTGGAATTGATTAATATATGGTCTATAGCGCTGTCCAGTTGGTCATTCATTCTTGTGAATCCCCGGGAAGAACTGCTTAGGTCTTGGTAACCCTTATATTCCATATAACGGTATAAAAAATCCATGTGTTCCAATCGCCCCCGGTCATCTTCGGCCCAGGGATCGTCGTTAAAATCCCCTAGAATGATGCGGTCCGATTCTGTGATATCTAAATCCCTCAATGTTGGATTTAATGCCTGTTCCACCATCACCATGGCGGCCAGATGATTTTCATCGTTATCCTGACCGGAAGTGAGATGCAGGTTTACCAGAAGAAAATCATTTCCTCTATCGTTGCGGTATCGGCAGCTGAACCATGCGGCATAGGGGCTGCGGTCGAAGGTGTTTTTTCTTCCTACGGTTATCGAGGGGGTATCCAGGGCAAAAATATTTTCCAAATATAATTTCTCATTATTCCATAGATAGGCATTTTGCATATTATGAAAGGAATTTTCCTGGGGGATGCCCTGGGGATTGGGGCAGATTTGATATTGCCAGGACGGTCCCAGTGTTTCTAAAAGGGTATCCAGCTGATAGTTCTTTGCAATGCCGTTTTCTTCTTGGTGAATGGCCACTTCCTGTATGGCCAGCACAGACAGGTCCAGTTGTAAAATCAATTCCCCCAGCTGTTGAAGATCCTCAGCGTTCCTCATAGGCAGATTTTTATAACCCAACCCGCGGCCGGGACTTCCAAAATGTTCATTATTACTGGAGGCAATAAATAAATCCTCGGAAAATAGGGCAGAATTAAACAACAATATCAGGATGAGGGGAAAGAACTTCATGGGTAACTCCTTCTAAAATCTATAAAATAGATTCTTCTATCTGTGGGTAGAGGGCTTTAAAATGGGGATACTCCCCTTGCAGTCCCTCTAGCATCTCTCGCGTTTTATGTATAAATGCTCGGTTTTGGTCATCATGGTTTTCAATCCGATGATTTAATCGTGCCTTCATTTTTTTTGCCTTTGACAGCCAGGTTGTTAATTCGCCATGGGCTGCCCAATCCATAAAACGTTCCATAATATAATATACGGCCTGAGGGGCGAGATGCTTCAGATCCTGGGCGTACCAGCGATAATCTCTCAATTCATCCATCACTATTTCATAGCTGGGGAAATAATTTATCCAGGTTTTATCTTCTGCCAATTCCTGGGCAGTACATATCAGTCGGGCCTTGCTCAGACTGTTTTGCCGGGGATCATCCCGCAGATGGCGTACCGGGCTAACCGATAGAACCACCCTCAGGCCGGGGAAGCGGTTTTTGAAATTCTCTAAGGATTGGAGGAGGCGGTTTTTCATGGTTCGTATATTAACGATTTCCCGATAGAATTGATCAGAGGGAACCCGGTGACAATTATTCACCAGAGCACCGGAATCCTTAAGACGGTAGACCCAGCTTGTTCCCAGGGTCAACACCAGCAGGGGAGAAGATCCCATCCATTGAATACATTCTTCCAAATCTCTTTGGGCATCGACGAGAAAATCATCGGGATTTTCGGCATAACGTTCCCCGTGAAATTGATAGTGTTTCCACCTTTGATCCTGCAGTATCAAGCCCGAGGAACTTAGGCTTTCAGGATTGACCAGTAAGTCCAGCCCTTCCGAAAGGGATAGAGGATTATAGGCGATGCCCTGGGGAGAGAATCGTCGATCCATAAAGTGATTTTTCAGATAGGTTGAAAGTTCCTGAGCGAAACAGGAACCGGCCAGAAGGAATTTTTGCTGGGGCTTCAGCTGCAACCCCGATTCCGGAAATAGAACCGGGCTGTAGCTTTGCTGCCAGGGAGAAGGGGTCACAGATTTAAAATCCTCCGGGCTATTTCAAAGTAGATGGTCAGACCGCATACATCTATCACTGTACTCATCAAGGGACCGGCCGCCACAGTGGGGTCAAAACCAAGACCGTGGATAATCATGGGGGTCAGGGTGCCAAGAATCGTCGCAAAAAATACCACGGCGGTCAGAGAAAGCCCCACCGTTACCGCCTGCATGGTTTCTATGCCTGGTGGAAGGTAGGCGCTTCTTAGGAAGATCACCAATCCGGTAATAGCACCAATCAAAATACCTACCATAAGTTCCTTGAGCAGAACCTTGCCAATATCCCGGAATTTAAGATCACCCGTGGCCAGACCGCGTATCATCAATGTAGAAGCCTGGGTGCCCGAATTACCTCCGGTTTGTGTTATTACAGGAATAAAGAGAGTCAGAAAAAGAGCCTGCATGGTTAGATTGGTGTAATTATCCAGAAGATTGGTGGTCACCGTGCCTGCAATAAGTAGAAGAACCAGCCAGGGAAGTCGCTTCCAAACCAGCCCCATGACAGAATAATCCAGATAATTCCCAGCTTCACCGCCCAGGGCTCCCATGCGGTAGATGTCTTCGGTTTGTTCTTCTCGGATAACATCGATGATATCGTCAAAGGTAATGATAACCAAAAGTTTATGGTGGCTGTCCACAACCGGTAGAGCTAACAGGTCGTTTTCCTCAAGAACCTGGGCAACTTCTTCCTGGTCGGTATCCTCATGTACATAAATAACATGTTCTTCCATGATTCCACCCACCAGCTGCTTGTCCTTGGCAGCTAAAATCTCTCGCAGAGAAATAACGCCGATGAGCCGTTTCAGATCGTCAACCACGTAGAGATAATAAATGGTTTCCAAATCCTGAGCCACATCATTTCGTAGGAATTGTATGGCCTGACCTATGGTGCTTTCTGCTCTTAGGGCTCCGTAACGCGGGGTCATTAATCCAGCAGCGGCATCTTCATCAAATCGCAGAAGAAAGCGAGTTTCCTCCCGTTGGTCAGAGTTAAGATTTTCCCATACAGAATTACGAATCTCTGGAGAGACCTCTCTAATCAGGCTTACCAGGTCATCGGGATCCATCACATTTAGCAGATTTTTTGAGGCTTGCGTGGATAGTGCGCTTAATAATTGTTCTTGTTCCCGGCCGGTCATTTCCATCATAAGATCGCTGCGCTGATCTTGGTTCAGCAGGAGAAATAATCGCAGGCTTTCCTTGGAATTAAGATCCTCCCAGAAATCCAGCAGCTCGGAAAAGGTCATTTGCTCCAGATATTGTTTAATTTCCTGGTCACTCACCTTATCCTCATATTCTCGCAAATAGTCCAAAAAATTAGCCATGATTACCCCCAATCTCCCACAGTTAGAACTTCAGGTTCTAATAAAAATCCTTTTTGATCCAATACTTCCTGCTGTACCTTTTTTATCAAAGCCAAAAAATCTGCGCTGGTTGCACTGTCTTGATTAATTAATATATTACCATGCCATGAAGAAACCGCTGCTCCTCCCTGGGATATTCCTCTTAAACCGCATAAATCGATAATTTTTCCCGATGGGGCTCCAAAGGTTCTATCGTTTTTAAAGGTTGAACCGGCTGAAGGTTTCTTAAAATGTCCCTTATGGATACGATCGGCCTCAATCTCTTTCATTTCCCATTGAAGAGTCTTTTTATCCCCAGGTCCAAGGGTTAATGCAGCTCCTAATATTACCAGATCTTGCTGTTGATAGGGGGATTTTTTATAAGCCCATTGGCCTGGGTCAAAGGGCTGTCGTTCAATTTTCCCCTGGGTAGTTAATATTTCAACCCACTGCAGAATTTGGGAGATTTCAGAACCGTAACATCGGGCGTTCATCCATATTGCTCCACCCAGGCTTCCGGGCATTCGATAGATCCATTGCAGACCCTGTAATTCATGATTCATGGCAAAGAGGCTGGCCTGGGATACATCGCAACCTGCTTCTACAATCATTGTGTTGCCATGGCGTTCTATTCTGTTAAGATCAGCCGTATGAATAACCAGCCCGCGAATCCCTCTATCTGCCACCAGAATATTTGCACCGCCGCCCAGGATCATCCAGGGGATGTCATTATCTCGGCAGATTTTAACTAAAAGCAATAGTTCATCCCGGTTTTTTGGACGGCAAAAATAGTCCGCCGGCCCCCCCAGTTTCAGGCTACTATGAAGGGTCATGGGCTCCTCAGCAATCAATGATGAAGGACAATCATATTCCTTAAGTAAGCTGGGCAGTTTCTTCATATTTATTATGATAGGTTAAGCTTGGAAAAATGGCAATGATCAAAGAATTATTTAACCTTGACCACCATAGGCAATAACACTAATATAAGACGATATGGAAGCTGGTCAGTACTCCGAATTTGAATATGCCGAACTCAGCCATGATCCTGAATTAAAGGATAATATATTCAAAGAAGTACGCAGCCAACTGGTTAATCTGCTTTATCATTTTGCCGACAGAAAACTGGGCATAAAAGATGAATCTGACATGAAAAATAAAATATATGAACGTCAGCAGGTAACCACCCGTTATTTTGTGATGCTCAACCATTTTGACAGTCAGTATCAGGATCTGGATGATCTTTATTTCAGCGACAGCAAACAGCTTCTCACTTACTTTAATATTAAGATGGGGCAAATGGCTTCTGAGCTTGAAAAACGGGAAAATCTTGATCTGTATCCCGATGAGGAATTCACCGAGGAATTGAGCAGTTTTTGTTTATCCATCAAAGACCGGGTGAAGTATATTCAATATAAAAATCTGGCCATGAAGATTTTGAAAAATCTGAAGCTGGATCTTTTTATCATTAACCTCATCAGCCAGTATATGTTCCGAGAGCAGGATGCCGCCTACGATATTCGAGAGCTTGCCATATATTATAAACAAGATTACGGTTTTCAGATTGCCAAGCTTGTGTCGGAGATTATTCTGCGTTTTATTCAGCTGCATCAGATACAAGGTGACCGATCCATCGGCATTGCCGATCGTATACAGTTAGAACGGGGAATCACCGAAGAAATTGACCAGAGAATCTTTGTCTACCGTCTCGATGAAAAGGAAATGGTCTATAATAGGATAAAGCGTATAATTAAATTCGGCTATACTTTGACCGAATTAACCAAGGGGCTCCGGAATCTAGACAGCGGAGAGGCCGATGCCAAGAGAATACAGTTATTGGATCTCCTGGGTAACCATGAATTCAGTAATCTCATTGATGGATTTCTCTTTGAAGATATGTTCAATATTGGATTTGACGGCAATAAGGGACTCAATTCTAAGCTGAGCTTGCTTGACAAAATCCTCAAGGGTTACATGGTGGATCATTACGATGACCGAACTCTGGCTGTGGCCCTATTGCATCTTCACAACACCGATCCTGATACCCAGAGAATCAGCTTTTACCGTATTATATCTGCATTGATTGAGCAACGCCCGGAAATGGTAAAGACCTATACTTCTTACCTACTGAGTTTGAGGGAAATTCTCAACCGTATTTGGAAGGAGAAGGATTTTGCACCACCCCTGCCGTTGGTGCTACATCTCTGGAAAACCTTTGATGTGATGCTGCGTTATTATGTAAGGAATTTCCAGGAGATTGTGGATGTTACCAAGATCTGTGAGCAGAGCTTTAATCGGGTTTTTATTTACAATATCACCCGTAGGCCTGCCTCGGTTAGTCCTGCTGCAGAAAAGAAAAAAGACTTTGAGAAGGTGATATCCAATAAATATGACATGGGGGATATCTTTATTCCGCTACCCAATGTTTTAGAGATATGTCCAGATTTGATGGACAGCCATTTTGACGTGGTGGATGATATTTTTGTCAAACTTAAAAAGGGATATACCGCTCGCAGCGATAGGCGAATTAAGGCTTTAATACTACATAGCCGCGAAGATATTACCCTCTGGCTCCAGCGAACCAGATTGAAAAAACTATCCAGTAATCTAATGATGAAAGAAAATTTCAGTGATGAATTGGAAGCTCTAACCGAAAAAATACCTCTTAAAGATACCTCCATATTAGACAAGCATTTAAAATAAACCCATCAATGGATAACTTATTATATAATGGACATTGGGGCATAAAAAAACCGCCCCAATGGGACGGTCAGCTGCCACCGAAGAGATTTGAACTCTTGACACGAGGATTTTCAGTCCTCTGCTCTACCGACTGAGCTACAGCGGCACGTGAGGAGAACTATAGTGGATGCAAAAAAAAATGTCAAGCCGGATAATTGGGTGAACCGCGGGAGATTATTTCTTCTTTGTTTTTATGTCCCTGAGGATTATTGCGAGCATGTCAAAGAAGCAATATTTAAGGCTGGCGCGGGTAAATTGGGCCACTACGATAAATGTTCATGGCAATCCCCTGGGCAAGGGCAATTCCGACCTCTGGAGGGAAGCAACCCTGCCCTGGGAGAAAATATGAAACTGGAACATCTAGTGGAATACAAGGTGGAGCTAATCTGTGAAGAATCCCTTTTGCCGGACGTCCTTAAGGCTTTATTGGATAGCCACCCCTATGAAGAGGTGGCCTATCATTATGTGCCCATAAATTCTAGGTTATCTCAATAGGTTAAACCGAAGCCCATAGGGAAAAGAGCCCCAGATCCTTCTTCTCCGTTGATGGGGATCTGATCCATACTGGCAGGCCAGGTATGGGGAAGTTTTCCCGTGGGGGCGTAGTTTCCCAAGAGTACATCGCTAACTCCAACACCCTCGGTTCCCGGTAGCCAGACGGCTAAAAATGCATCGCTCAACTCCAATGCTTCATTGAGTATTCTCGGCCTTCCGCTTACCAGTACAGTGACTACTTTTAGTCCCTTGCTCTTTAAAAGCCTAATCAACTCAATATCCGACTGGGGCAGAGAAAGATCATCCTTGTCCCCTTTATATTCCGCATAGGGAGATTCGCCAATAACTACAATGGCATAATCTTCTTCACCAGTGGCATTTTCACCCTTTCTGTCATAGATTACTTCTGAGCCGGGCAATGCTTCTTCCATGGCTTGAAAAATGGTGGTCCCCAGGGTGAATTCATTGCCCCGTTCACCCTGCCAGCTGATGGTCCAGCCTCCGCATTGAGGCCCCAGATTATTGGCCAAGGTTCCCGCTACAATCACCTGGGAGGCATCGGAGGAAAGGGGGAGAGTTGCGTCGTTTTTCAGCATTACGATGGATTCTCTCACCGCCTGCCGGGCCACTTCCCGGTGTTCTTCCGAACCGATGGTTTCGGTGTATTGACGATTGGTGAGGGGGTTCTCAAAAAGTCCCAGTTGAAATTTTACCCTTAGAATTTTAAAAACTGCTTCATCTATGCGATCCATGGAAATGGTTTTTTTCCGGACACATTCCGAAATAGCTTCGAGAAATTCAATATAATCATCGGGAACCATTACCATATCTACACCGGCATTGATACTTGCGGCGATTTGTTCCTCATAGCTGCCGGGAAGCTGCTTAACCGCAGCCCAATCGGAAACCAACAGACCGTTAAATCCCATTTCTGTTTTTAATATATCTGTTAAGAGATATTGGCTGCCATGCACTTTCTCTCCGTTCCAACTGGAATAGGAGGCCATGATGGATCCTACGGATTCCTCAATGGCATATTCATAGGGTAACAGATGGATACTTCGCAGTTCTTCTTCTGAAATAACTGCATTTCCCTGGTCCTCTCCCCCCTGGGTTCCTCCATCGGAAACAAAATGTTTGGCTGTGGCTAAAATGGTATCTTCTGCGCTAAGATCACTGCCTTGATAACCCCGGATAGCTGCGGCACCCATCTCTGCTGTCAGCAGGGGATCTTCGCTGAAGCCTTCATAGGTCCGGCCCCATCTTTCATCTCTGGGTACGGCTACACAGGGGGCAAAGGTCCAGTCTATTCCCGTTCCTGCTACTTCAATGGCGGTTATATGGGCGACTTCTTCTACCAGTTCTAAATTACCTGTGGCACCCAGGCCGATGTTATGGGGGAATATTACTGCTCCATATACGTTATTATGTCCATGAACGGCGTCAATACCATAAATCATGGGAATAGCTAATCGGGTGCTCATGGCTATTCTTTGAAAGCCGTCGTACATATCGGCCCAGCTTTCCGGTGTATTGGGTGAGGGGGCAGCACCCCCGCCGCTAAGAATGGAACCAATTTGGTAGATGGCTATATCTTCTTCTTCATAAAAGTGTCTCTTATCAATCTGGGTCATCTGGCCGAGTTTTTCATCGAGAGTCATGTATTGCAGAAGGTCTCTTGCTCTGTCTTCCGGCGAAGCCTGGGGATCTTTATAGAACGCATCGGAAGGAACCTCCGGAATACTGCTACTTAAACAAGAGGAAAGGAAAACCAGGACAAAAACAAAGCTTACCAACAGAGACTTTTTCATAAAATAACTCCTTTAACATGTAAAATAATTTTAACCTTCAACAGGCTTTTACCTAAGGGAGCTCAATAGCGGTATAGATGTTGAATAATCATGGAGGCTGCTGCAATGGAGGCAGTCTCCGTTCTTAATATTCTTTCACCCATTTGAACCTGTTTCAGTCCCCATTTCTCCATCATATTCAACTCACGGTCTGTCCAGCCACGTTCAGGACCCAGTGCAATAACTCGGGGACCGGCTATGGCTTCGCTGAGATAATTCTTCAGGGAGGGGTGTTCCGTTCCTGCATGAAGGTAAATACCCTCCAATTCTGGAGGAAGACATTCCAAGCTACGTTTTAGGGAATAGCAGTGCTGAATATAGGGAAGCAAGGTGGATCCCGCCTGCTGGGCCCCTTCTATTAAGGCGTCCTTATATCCGCCCTTTTTCCACAGTTTACTGGTAAGATAACTCTTTTCATTTATATCGGTGGCAGAGAAAATCATTTGACTAACCCCAAGGGTGGTTAAGTCTTTGATCAGTCTTCTGGCTGTGGGAGGACGGGGAGTGCCAACAATTACTGTAAGAGGGTAGGTCGGACGGGGTTTCTGGGTCAGTTCTTTATAGCTAAAATGCAATTCCCTTGGCCCAAAATGTTCAATGGTCAACTCTAAATAGGATTCATTAACAATTCCGGCCTTTACTGTTTCCCCTTCTTTGGCCTTCAAAATATCCCTGATGTGGATAAATCTAGAATCGTCGACTTTTAAGGGGGTGTCCAATTCCTCTGGATAAAAAAGTATAATATTCATCGATATATCTAACTCCGTATTTCCTGATTATCTTCGTTTTCTATCGATTGACCGCTGTAGGATAAAACTTCTTCCACCTTATATTCCAGGGGTACTCCAGCTTGTTTAAACATGGCTTCCGATTCAGCCCCGGCATGATATTTTTTTTCACAGACCACCCTGATGATTCCGCAGCTGAGAATTAACATGGCGCAGGTTCTACAGGGGGTCATACGGCAGTATAATGTAGCCCCTTCCAGAGATATTCCTCTTTTGGCTGCCTGACAGATGGCATTTTGTTCGGCATGTACTGTTCGTACACAGTGTTGAGTTATTTTACCATCTTCATGGATAACCTTCTTGAAATAGTGACCCGCATCGTCACAATGGGGGAGACCAGGAGGAGAGCCTACATATCCAGTTACAAGAAGCTGATGATCCCGAGCGATAACACATCCGCTGCGTCCTCGGTCACAGGTGGCTCTTTTTGCTATGGCTTGGCTGACTTCCATAAAATAGTCATCCCAATTTGGTCGAATATATTCACTCATGACACTTTCCTTTTTTTAGACATAACAGTATTGTAGCATAGATGCAGATTTATTTGCAGTGATTTTTAGTGGAGGTCGTTAGGATGAGTAATGAGTTTGTAAAACAATATAAAGCCCTAAGAAAAAAAAATCCCCAAGAGGAATTTGAGAATTTAAAGGAGCCCCTGAAAGAAAGTCTTGAAAGAGCCCTTCCTCCCTTTCCTGAAGCCATGGTTCAAGAATTCTGGCAATATTTTATGGAGGACGCAGAAAAGGAAGAAGATCTGGAAAAAGCCGCCGATCTGGTGGATTTCTGTAATGACTCTCTGGAGGTCCAACGCTCCGTTCTAGAAGAAGGGGACTGGCTGTTTATTCGGGATACAGTGAACCTGTTTGCCATGGACTTGGAATTGGAATTTGTCACCTATGTTATGCAGGTTATTTTAGCCAAGGGCCTTATTCGAAAGAAGTTATGATAAGATGAGCATCATTTTTAATTTTTCGATAGAATCGACCGGCCTTCATGTCCTCAACCCCTTTTATTTTGTCTTCCTTTAACTGGCGATTCCATAGCGCATTTTTACTTCTTCTAGAATTGCCTGCTCCTGGCTGCTTAACTGATTATCCGCATGGGCCATTTTTTCCATGAGTTTAAAGATCTTCACCTGGTTGGAGGAATCTTCGGGCATGCGAATCATCAATTTTCCAGTTTTGGCTGATTCAAATAAGGGCTGCAACTGATCGAAGGAAAAACCTAGTTTATTACAGATTTGTTGAGCCAGGCTCTTTTCTTTTTCATCAAAAACACCATCGGCGGCAATCATAAAGGCCAGATTATTCATCACATAGTCTTTATGGCTTAAGAGGCTGTCCAGCTTGTCTACTCCCAGGCTTATATCGGTTTGGCTACGGCGGTTTTGATATTCCTGTAAGCTCATAATATCTGAAATGACCCAATCCCATTTTCCGGAGTTGTACAGTTCCCCACAGCTGGGGCATTCCAATGCTCCGGTTTTTTGCACCGGGCTGCCGCAGCTGGGACAGCTGTCCCCATAGAGTGAGCCCTTGGCTTTTCCAGTGGGCGGAGTCCGCTCCATCTGTACCACCTGGCGGTGAAGCAGCATATAACTATCCAGAAGTTTAGGGCGTTTCCCCTGTCGTAATTCCACTCTTTGGCCGCTATAATCTATGTCCACATAAAGTATATCTCTATCGGCCCGATTTTCCGCGGCAATGAGAGTTACATGATTAAGGAATAATCGATTATAGGCAATGTTCCTATCCTTTCCAGAATCCATCAGACGCTGGTAAAAATCCTGGGTTACAAAGCGATGCATCAATTCCGGTTCGCCGGTGGTCATGGCTGTTTTTATCTGTAAAAAGGCATTACTGGCCTTGTCTTCCAGAAGCTGCACGGAAAAGTCTTCCTGGGCGATGTTTGAACGGATTTTTGAAGCGACTTGTTCTACCTTGCGAAGGCCGGTCTTGGATGCCGCCCAATCGGAGCTCTGGGTGATTTCCGACAACACCCAGTCAAAACTTCCATTGTTCAGCAGGGTGGAACAAAAGGGGCAGCTGACCACGTCAAGATTTTCTTCTTCCAGGGGAGCACCGCAGTTTGGGCATTTTACAGAGCTGTATAGATCTGCTCCGGAAGCATTATTTCTACGTAGAAAGGTCCAATATTCAATAAAACTTTCTCGGCTGATAGAGTTGAATTGAGAAAAGCTTTCCGATTTAAACTGGTCGGTAACCTTGGCTTGAATTCCGCAGTGGACAATTTGATAACTTCCCTGGGATTCAGCCTTGTCGATCCAAATCCTCTGTACCTCCAGATTCTTCAGGATATTCTGCTGTTTCAGCAGATCCATCATTTTAAACTGGGTTAAAAAGCGCTGATAAATTCCATCGGTCATATAACGGCGGGCCCCGGTCAGTTTCTGCTCCGACCAGCCCCTCTGGATTTCCCTGAAGGCCATTTCCACTTTGCTTAAAAATTGTGTTTTATCAAAGGGGGCCCCCGGTATATCCAGTATTTTAAATTGAGTATCTTGAGATTCCCGGGGCGGTGCGGGATAGTTCTGAAAAGCTTGGCTGTCTGCTGTCTTTTTCTTTCCAAAGGCAACCACTGCCACAATCAATCCAATGAGGAATATCCAGTTTATGGGAAAGGGAAGACTGCGGAAAATTATGATGAGTATATAAATGATGGCTCCGCCGTCTGAGCTTCCACCAGAACCGCCGGAATAACCTCCGCCCCCGCCTGCACCGCCGGCTCTGGCAAATAACGATCCTGCTGAAAGTGCAAGCATTATTATAATAATAATTGATATGACTCGGATAAATCTTTGGCGATGAAACATCAATGGCTCCTGGGGGAAGGATGTTTTTATTATAGTCAATGGTTATATTCCATTGCAAGCTGAATTATTGATGGACCATGGAAAAGTACATTTTCCATTTTTTGAAGGGTAATCCCTGAGAACCCCTGCCAAGGGGTATAAATATGAAAGAAAAACAAATGAAAGAAAAACAAATAATTTCTTGATAGGAATCAAAAAGGTAGTATAGTGAATTGTTTTTTAGGGAAAAACAAACCTCTATGGTCTAGATTTTATTTCCATGAAAACAAAAGGTGAAGGAGTAAATTAATGAAACTCAAGGTTCTATTCATTTTATTAGCAGGATTGTGTCTCTTTGTAGCGTGCAGTAATACCACGGATAACGGCGGTTTAGATATTGATGACGGTAATGATAATCCAGATGGTGACAGCGGCTACGATGGCTCTTCCATCTGGATCGACCATAGCGACCGTTTGTTAAGCAGTCTAAGTGATTCTGAACTGGATAAGGCTAAGCAGCTACTGCATATCGCTTATAATCATACCTCTCATGGCAGCCAGTTGATCACCGGAATGGACAGCCTAGAAGAGTTTCCAAGTTTTTTTGACCTCTACAGCTGGGGGAGCAGCGATAATTCCAGCAGTCTGCATCTTTTAGATGGGGGAATACCAGGAATTGCCGATCTAAGTCAGGGTGATCGTATCGATGAAAACGGCGTAACCCCCTGGGTTACCCATACGAGGGCATTCTTAGATGATCCGGATAATGAGGATATCAATGTTATTGTATGGTCCTGGTGCAGCATCAACGGCCATGTTGCTAAGCGCTATGTGGATAATTTGGAGATTCTGGTTGCAGAGTATCCCCACATCCAATTTGTTTTTATGACCGGTCATTCCGAAGGGCAGGGCGAAGATCTAACAGAAGATTCTGTGCATTATAACAATGAGTTAATTAGGCAGCACTGCATAGATAATAATCGAATCCTCTTCGATTTTGCAGATATTGAATCCTACGATCCAGACGGAGATTATTTTTGGGATTTGGATATGGCGGATAATCTGGACTATGACGGTGGAAACTGGGCGGTGGAATGGATTGCAGAGAATCCCAATGATCAGCTGACCCAGTTGACCACCGGGAATGGCGTTGACGGTTACGACGGATGTCAGGGAACCGCTCATTCCGATTCTCCTCAGGAAGCCAATTTAAATGGAATATTAAAGGGAATTGCAGCCTGGAATCTTTGGGTTGCTTTGGCTGAAAATTTGTAAAAACTATCCAGGAGTTTATAGAGTTCTAGGAAGGTCCTTTATCCTAGGATGCCTCATGGACTCCTAGGATTTGATCAAAGTCATTATATCCCGGCTGAAATCTTTTAGTTCCTTCATCTTATTTTCTATACTGGTTAAGGATTGAGCCAATTGGCTCATATCTTCCTGAATAGTACTGTAGGTGGTGAAGCTTTTAGTACTGGATTCCCTAGAAACCTTTATGTTTTGCATAACCTGTTGCAGGGTGGTTTTGGTTTGGGTGGTGGTTTGTGCTGTTGAATCTGCCAGTTTTCGAACTTCTCCAGATATCACCGCGAAACCCCTTCCATGAACACCAGCCCGAGCAGATTCAATGGATGCATTAATCGAAAGGATATTTATCTGTTCAGAAATATCATCTATTTCTTTAATCAATACCAGCATGTATTTTGCGCTATCGGCAATATTCTCCACGCTATCCGAGGTTTGCTTAAAGGTCGATTGGTTTTCAGAAAATTCCTCAGCCGCCTGCTCCATCCTTTCAATCTTTTCAGCGATGATGGTAACCACAGAATCAATTGCATTAAGCATGGGTAATAAATTTTCCTGAATTTTTTCACTGCGCATCAGAGCCATTTTTTCTGAGCGTTGCATTTCTTCCATCAAATAACCCGACCTTATTGAACTGGAAATTTGAGATCTCAGTGCTTCGTATTGTCTCCCATTATTTCCTCGGGTATCGCAGAGTATAAAACCTACCAACCTTTCATCAAAAAGTAACATTTGAGTCAATAATGAGCAATTTTCTTCTTCCTTCAATATATGCTCCGGAAGTAAGTTAACACTTACAAAGCTTTCTTCCCGATTGGAAAGAACTTTGCCATTTTTATAGGCAATCTTTAATTCAGAAATTTCCGGGAGTTTTATTTCACTCTCCCTTGTGACTAATAAATCATTTTGGAAGAGAGATAAATAAAAGGACCCAAAACCTATATTCTCCAGTTCCTCTAAAATCTGTTGGACAATTTCATCCATGTCATAGGCTTCCATAATGCGTCGCAGAGAATTTTGAAGTACAGTAAATCTTTGAGTCAGCTGCAGCGAATTATGGGAAAGATGTTGGCTGATTTTTTCACCTACCAATACATAGCTTCGTTGGATTATGGATTCCATCGATTCTCTGAAATAGGGAAAACGGAAATTATAAGCAAGACATGTGGCGGTTAATACCATATTCCACTGTACCAAGCTGTGTTTATCCTCTTCCTGAATCAATAAACCACTTAGTTTTCTTAAATAAGCATAGAGATTTTCTTCCGATTGAATCTGACAATAGTCGTCCAGTAATATTAATAGGGGCGGCAGTTCTCTATAGGCCCGGCAAATTTGGGGATCAATTTTTAACTGATGTAAAAGAATCTCTCCAATAAAATGGTGAGTTTCCATGTCTTCTTTATTTTTTGCTGTTATAGAGGGATCCAACACCACCACACCAGCATTCAACACCGACGAAGAAAAACAACCGCAGGATTCTCGGAAGACCGGCTGGGTATCCAGGCTCAAATCCTGGGGCTTTTCTCCTGTTGTGGCGTATCTGTGTAATAGAATTAAGGCATTATAGGCTTGTTCTTCAATGGGCTGACTTACCGTGCTCAGAGGAACCGGTAAATATTCACATTCATCGATATTATCAAAACCGCCTAAAGCCAGCTCTCCGGGAATATTCACATGCTGATCTAAAAGATATTCCATGGCTCCTATGAGCATCTGATCGTTGGCCCCCAAAAGTGCCTTTGGTTTTTTTGAGGATTTCCATATCTCTTTGGCACAATCACGTCCCGAAGCTACGTCAAATTCGCCCTCTTTGATCCATTGGGGATTCTCCTGAATCCCATGATCTTCCAGGGCTTTTTTAAAGACCCCATAACGAATCTCCGCTTCTTCATTGTTATGGGGGCCCCGGATAAAACCTATATCCCGGATTTGGTGTTTTTCTATAAAATGACTAATCAATTTATAAAGACCTGTTCTATTGTCCACCAAAACACAGGGTGAATTGTCCAATTTATATCCCATGGTGACATAGGGAAGGTTAAACTGTTTAAAAAAGGAAGAGATCTGTTCCGATGTATTATTTATGTTAAAGGAGGCGCTTATTATCATACCGTCCCAGATGGAACTTCTTAAAAAATCGAATAAATAGGTATAGGCTTTATCCTCCAGGTCTGTACTATTAAAATCTCTTCCTGGTACTGCAATCAACTGAACGTTCATATCGTCAGCGGCTCTTTGTAAACCCGCCCAAAGGGTTTGTTGGTACTCATCTAACAGGTTGTTCACCACAAAGGCATATCTTTGCATTATTTACTTCTCCAATAGCAATAAATCTTAGGGGCTTTTGGAGAATCCCGCAATGATTTTCTATAATTGGGGATAAATTTTTAACTTTATCTATATCCTTTTATTTTTGCAGGTGGAACAATATAATAGCTGATGTTGTTATTTTAGGAGAAACATGGATGATCAGTGTCATAGCTATACTTCTCGCCTTTCTGATTTTTATCGTTACCATTCTACCGGGAG
>JAQICO010000310.1 GCA_027858495.1 Spirochaetaceae bacterium | reverse complement strand
AGAGGGGAGAGATTTTGAATTCTGTAAAATACCATAGCCAATCCATATAGAGATATTTATCTCTTCCGTTAATCTGTTCGTTGATGGAGGCGCAAAGGGCAATTTCTTCACAACCCTCCGGCTGTTTTAGAAAGTATTCCTCTTTCTGCCCCTGGTGCTGGGGATCGTATTTTAAATACCAAGGTGAACGGAATTCGCTAATCTCTCTTGTCTTACTTTCTATGGGATACAACATAAACTCTCCTTAACTGATTCTATTATTTTTCAAAGTGAAAATATTCTTTACTGTTTTTGTAACAGATATTCTCTACCATTTCTCCAAGCAGTTTATAATCTTCCGGGGCTTCACCCTTTTCTACCCAGCCTCCAATATGATCACATAAAATTCTGCGGAAATACTCATGGCGGGATAGTGACAGCAGACTGCGGGAATCGGTCAGCATTCCAGTGAAAGTGGATAGTGTGCCCACAGTGGACAGAATATCCATCTGTTCTATCATTCCCCTTTTATGGTCGTTAAACCACCAGGCTGCGCCAAGTTGAATCTTCCCTTTATCAGGACCCTGCTGGAAGCAGCCGGCCAGGGTGGCAAAACTGTTATAATGTATAGGATTCAGGGTGAATAGAATGGTGCGGGGAAGCTCTTCTTTGCGGTCCAGCTCATTCAGTAAATTTTCAAGGGATTGAACCATGGGGGTATCATTCATACTGTCATAACCGCTGTTGGCTCCCAGTTGAGAAAATCTTCTGCTGTTCAGATTGCGCAGGGCTCCGGTATGCAGCTGCATGGTCCAATTTCTTTTATGGTTCAATCGGCCCATCATCAGCAGCAGGGCGGTGCGGAACTGCTGAATCTGCCATTGCTGAAGACTTTTTTCCTGTCGAAGATCTTCCACCATTTTGTTCAGTTCTTCGGTGGTGCTTTGGATAAATTCAAAATCGCCCAGAGACACATCGGATAATCGACAGCCCTGTTGGTGAAAATATTCATGACGTTGGGTGATGGCCCTACAAAGGTCGGGAAAATCTTTGATCTCAAGATTGGTCAGCTGTTCCAGTCGATTTAAGTATTCGCTGTAACTTTTCCCTTGATCCACCCTAAGTAAATTATCCATACGGAAGGTGGGCAGCATTCGGAAGGTCTCATTTTTTCCCTCTGCCAGGCTGGCATGGTATTCCAGGGAATCCAGAGGGTCATCGGTGGTGCATAGCAGCTCCACATTGGAAGCGGCGATAATTCCCTGGGCTGTGTTTTCTCCGTTGGAGAGTCGTTCCCCGGTTTCCTTCCAGATAGCTTGGGCTGTATTTTCATTTAGAAGACTGTCGGTGATGTTAAAATACCGGTATAACTCCAAATGAGTCCAATGGTAAAGGGGATTGCCCAGGATTTGAGGAACCGCCTTTGCCCAGGTTAGAAACTTTACATAGGCTGGTTTATCCCCGGTGATAAAGGACTCTTCTACGCCGAGATTGCGCAATGCCCTCCATTTGTAATGATCCGATTTAAGCCAAATTTCCCAGAGATCCTTGTACTGATGATCCGTGGATATTTCCCGGGGATCCAGATGGTTATGATAATCGATGATGGGCAGAGGCGCCGCATAATCGTGATAAAGCCTACTGGCCGTAGGATTGGAAAGCAGAAAGTCTTCATGGATAAAATGGTTCATTACCTTCTCCTAGATATTATCAATTAAAAATCCTCCGTCCACCGCAATGGTGACTCCGGTGACAAAGCCTGACATTTCATGATCGGCCAGGTAAAGAAGGGTTCCGTTAAGTTCTTCCAATTTTCCAAAACGGCCATAGGGCGTTCTTTCAATAATTTGTTTTCCTCGGGCAGTCAAAATTCCCTGGTCATAATTTTCAAACAATAGATCCCTGTTCTGATTGCCCACGAAAAATCCCGGTGCAATGGCATTTACAGCGATGTTGTTTACTGCCAATTCTTTTGCCAATCCCTCGGTTAAATTCTTTATGGCTGCTTTAGCCGCATCATAGGCCCAAATCCCCGACAGGGGGGAATAGGATGCCATGGAGGCCAGGTTGATCACCCTTCCTACCATTTTCTTTTCAATCCAGTATTTTGCCATTTCCTGGGTGGGAATAATCAGCCCGGCCATGATGTTATGGTTCAGCACATCTTGGAACAGCGGTACATCCATATCCACAAAGGAGGATTTCCCTCTGTTACCCCCGGCAGCATTGATCAATAGGGTGGGTGGGCCGATTTCACTGATAATTCTTTGGAGCACATTATGAAAATCCTTCTGATCTGTTAGGTCACAGCTATAGCCGTAAAGGGCTTTATCCTTGGGGAGATCTTGGTTTATCTGTTTCGTTACCTGGTCGATACCTACGGTTTTTCCACGGCCTAAAACGATCACTGTCCATCCTTTCAAGGCCAGGGCTTTTGCAAAACTGGATCCAATAGCTCCCGTTCCACCGCCGATGACGACTACTTTCTTCACTGACATGTTTATCCTTTTAAAATTCAATTTTTCTCTGTTTTTCTCTGTTGCCGATTTTCTCTTTACCGATAATTAGTTTCGTTATATAATGAAAAACATAATAAATCGAAACTAATTTGTTGTCAAATTCATTTACCTGAATTTGGGCAAATAAAGAAAAAGGAGATTGCAAACCTTGTTATACTATGAGAACTGCGGTAAAAACTTGCTTTTTTCCCATGAGAAATTAAAACAGATAGTTTTTGAAGTATTGGAAAAACACTTTTCTACATCAAAAAAGATTTTGATTCTTCCGCCGGATATCACCCGTATTCACTCCAAGGCTGGAATCCTAACCGCTGCGGCTGTTGAATATTTCAGCGGTTCAGAAATCGATATCTTACCTGCCTTGGGAACCCATGTACCCATGACGCTTCAGGAGATTCATTTGATGTTCCCCGGAGTAAATGCCTCGTATTTTCATGATCATAACTGGCGCAAAGATTTAATCAAACTGGGTACGGTTCCTGGAGAATATGTGGAAGAGGTCAGCCAGGGAAAGCTGCACTTTGATTGGCCCGCCCAGGTGAATAGCCTTTTGGTTGAGGGGCAGCATGATGTCATTTTTTCCATTGGTCAGGTGGTTCCTCATGAAGTTATCGGCTTTGCCAATCATAATAAAAATATCTTCATCGGAACCGGCGGAGCAGAGGCGATCCATAAATCACACTTTCTCGGTGCGGCCTACGGTATGGAACGGATTATGGGACGTATTGAATCCCCGGTGCGCAGTGTATTGAATTACGCCACCGATCATTTTGCCAAGGATTTGCCGGTGGTTTATATTTTGACCGTGGTCGAGCCCGATGAATTGGGTGTGCCCCAAGTTCGGGGGCTGTTCATTGGAGATGGCTATGAATGTTATATTAAAGCTGCGGAATTCAGTAAACAAATAAACTGTATTCATCTGCCCGAGCCCCTTAAAAGAGCTGTGGTTTATTTAGATCCCCAGGAATACCGAAGCACCTGGCTGGGAAATAAGGCCATCTACCGGACCCGGCTTGCCCTGGCCGATGATGCAGAATTGACTATCATTGCTCCGGGGTTAAAGGA
>JAQICO010000282.1 GCA_027858495.1 Spirochaetaceae bacterium | reverse complement strand
GATCAATATCAAGGTCGGACTTGAGTTCTTTATAGATATTTTTAAGGGAGGGGGGAGGGGCTACTCCCGGTTGTACGGAGAAACAGAGTCCATGGGCCTGCCCCGGCCCATGGTAGGGGTCCTGCCCCAGGATAACCACCTTCACTTGGGCCAGGGGTGTAAGGTTCAGGGCGTTGAATATCTCACTTCCCTTTGGATAAATCTCCTTGCCCAATTTTTTTTCATTGTGTAAAAAAGCTTTAAGTTCCTGCATATAGTCTTTATCAAATTCGTCCTGCAGTAACTTAAGCCAACTCTCGTGCAGCTGAATATCTTTTTTCACCCTCATCCTCCATGGTGGGAATACTTACTCAAGGGACTATTATTACATATTTTAGAGCCCTTTTAATAGCAGTGCTTTTCAATTTTCCCTTTGATCTGAAAACAATCTTATGATACAATACACTTCCGGAAGCGGGAATTCATTTACAAGGAGAGCCCATTGAAAGATACCCATCAGGCATTGGTGGATTATGCCATAGCCGGCGGCAAGGTTTTAACCGTACGCACCCACGCTTATCTCTCTAGAGAAAGAGAGTATATCGATGAGGTTCTTTCCCGTTATCTTAAAGATGTAGGGCTCATATATTTACAAAATCAGGTCTCCTACTGCCTCCATGAGTTGGCCGGAAATGCAAATAAAGCCAATACAAAGAGGCTATACTTTAAAGATCTTGGGCTGAATATTGGCGATGCTGAAGAATATAACAAGGGCATGAAGAACTTTAAGGCCGATACGGTGGAGCAGGTTTGCCAATATTCTCAAAAACAAAAGCTTGCTTCTCTCTATATTCGTTTTGATTTTATAAAACGTGATGACTATTTGATAATACGCGTTAGAAATAATTCGCTGCTTACCAAAGAAGAGGTTTCCAAGATCGATTTTAAGATGGAAATGGCTTCACGGTACAACTCCCTAGTTGAGGCATACAGTTCGGTGGAGGATTCAACCGAGGGTGCGGGTTTGGGCATCGTTATGATGGTTATTATGCTTCGGTCCCTTGGATTCGGTGACGAAGTTTTAAGAATCCAGACTACCGATCAAGAAACCGTTGCCGAATTGGTGCTGGATACAAAAGTGGAAATTGATGAAGAGGCCCTACAGGGAATTGCCTAATGAATCGCTATCTATATCTTTCTCTCATTTCTTTTACCCTAACCGCTTTGTATGGTCAGGATGTTTATCCCTATGGACCTAGGGGAAGCAAAAATATCGCTCTGACCGTGGACGATGGTTGGGATCCCGATTGGGAGCTCGTTGAGTTTTTAATAGAAGAAGATGTCCCCTTTACAGCCATTGTTCCCGCAGTGGTGGCCAATGTGAGACCTGAATGGGTTCAGGCTCTGGCTGAAGCAGGAATTCCTGTGGGCAATCACGGCTACACCCATCACTGGCTAACCCCTATGACCGAAGAGGAAATTAGGTCGGAACTACAACGTACTAAGGATCTGCTTTTTGAACTCACCGGAGAATTTTGTCCCTATTTCCGACCCTCGGGTGGAAAATACGATGACCGGATTTTATCCATTGCTGCAGAGATGGGCTATCATACCCTTCTCTGGGATAACGATGTGCACGGATATGTGGAAAACCCAGATCCCGATGACCAGTTGGAATACCTGATGAATCATCTTCAGGGGGGGAATATCATCCTCTCCCATTTTGGAACAAGATTGAATACCCAGATTGTTTTAAGCCGGTTTATTCCTCTGGCCAGGCAACGGGGTTACAGATTTGTTTCATTGGATGAACTCTTTGCAGGAGAGTTTTAACCATGGCTCTGAAACTGCATTTAGCCGGAAGAATAGAAGACTTTCTTAGACCATTATCCGCTCAGCTCAACTCGGGGGATCCTCTGAAAAAGCCTCCCCGCCTGGTCATTCAAAACCGTAATATGGGAGAATGGCTAAAACTGCAGATGGCCCAAATAAGGGGAATCTGTGCCGGTTTGGATATCCTTTTTCCAGAACAGGCTGTTCGCCATTATATGCAGGGATTTTCTCACCCCTATGAAGAGAAGACCATTCTCTATATGGATAATCTCAAGGTGGTACTTTATAAAAAACTTAAGGATCTATTGGACTCGGATAATGAAGTCTATAAACCTTTAGTGGGTTATTTATTAACCCAGGGCCAGGATTCTACTTCCCGGGAAGAGCGCCTTTATCAGATGGCCGATGTTCTTGGGGGATTGTTTTATCACTACGGTATGAACTGCCTTGAAATGACTGCCCATTGGGACCGGGGTGAGCCGCATCCCCAGGGTTCAGCCATGGAGCAGGAGCATCAGCTTTGGCAAATGCAGCTCTGGCAGGAGCTTTTTCATGAAGGTTCGCCCTATGTTCATCTAAGCAGAATCCTGTTACATATCCGAAGTGCCCAATTACCCTACCAGGGCAGTCCTGAACCGCTGCTGCTCTTTGGTTCCTCCTTCCTGGGTGAAATGGGCATGGGCTTTTTTGATTATCTTTCCAAGTATATTTCGGTGGATTTTTATTATCTGATACCCTCAAAAATCTTTGATCCCCAGGCCGAGAATCCTCAGGGGCTTCAGGATTTTTGGGCTTCATGGGGGCAGCTTGCGCAGGGCCTTTCTTCGGTATTGGGCTCTTTGAATCCTACTAGCGGGTCCTTTTTCCCTCCGGAAAGCTTTGAAAAGAGCCTTTTGGGTTCGCTTCAGCAGGGATTATGGGAAAACCGGGCATTAGAGGAAATCAAGATAGAGCCCGATGATTCTTCAAAGAGTCTGCAGTTTTTTTCAGCCTCGTCAGAACGGCGGCAGGTGGAGGTCCTTAGAGATCAACTTCTTTCATTGCTGCAGCAAGACCCCGAACTTCAGCTTTCGGAAATATGTATCATGGCACCGGATATCAGCCCCTTTGTGGGGCCGTTAACCACCTGCCTCACCCAGGGGGAGCAACCGCTTATCCCCTGTCATTTTATCGATATTCGGGGCAGGGGAAAGGCCAGTTTCAGTCAGGGTTTTTTAAAGCTTCTACAATTGGCCGGAGGGCGTTACAGCCGTTGGGAAATCTTTTCTCTTTTCCAGAATCCCTGTTTCGCCCAGGCCCATAATATCACCCCTGAGGTCTATCAGCTTTGGCTTAAAAGCTGCGATGATCTACATGTTTTCTGGGCTATGGATGAAGATCATCGACGGTCCTTCCATGTAGGAGAGGGAGAGGTGAATACCTGGGATTGGGCCTTTAAACGACTAATCTTGGGAATGATCACCGATGATACCCATCATCCCATGGTTCCCTGGCCTGAATCCAAGGAAAGCCAATTCCCCCAGCTGGGACGGTTGGTTCATATACTGCGCAGCCTTCATAATGATTTAAGCAGATTAAGCAGTTCCACCATGAGGCTGGAGCAGTGGGTGGTTCAGGTTGAACAATTGATGGAGAAATATCTTCAGCCCCGTCTGCAGGATGAACAGGATCAATTGGACCGTTTAGCCCTGAAAGCCTGTTTTAGGAATATGAATCAGATGGTTGAGGACCTGCAAGGCTGGGACGAATCCCTAAGCTGGACCTATTTTTCCATGCTACTTCAGGAACTCATGGGTAAAACCGATCGAAAAAGGGGGAATTACCTCACCCAGGGAGTATCTTGTTCTTCCCTGAAGCCCCTGAGGGGTATCCCCTTTAAACATATCTTTTTACTGGGCATGGATGAGGGAGCCTTCCCCTATGCTGAACGCCCATGGAGCTTCGATTTAAAGAGTATGACTCAGTCACATATCGACCTCTCCCGGCGCAGCAGTGACCGTTTTGCCTTTTTGGAGACCCTAATGTCTGCCCGTAGGGGATTGCATATCTTCTACAAGGGGCGAAATCCCCTGTCGGGAGAAGCGCTTCTGCCCTCTCCGGTGATTACCGAATTGCTGCAGATAACCAGCAAGGGCATTGAGCCCCTTCAATTACCTTTGCACGGCTTCGATCTGTCTCATTTTGTCAAGGGTTCATCGTTGCAGTCCTTCAGTAATGAAGCCTTGAACCGGGCCCTTTTGATCCTTGGCCCTCGGAAAATCTTTCAGGGACCGCAGCTGCTGTTGAAAGAAGAATCCCCCCCTCCAGCAGTGACTCTCAACGAATTACGGCGGTTTATCAAGAATCCTCTGGCACAGTTTTTTCAAGAACGCTTGAATATATGGTTTTCCCAGGAGGAACTTTTAGAGGAACAGAGCAATGAGGCCTATGAAATCCCCTTTCTGGTTCAGAAAGATTTTTTACGCCGGCAGATGGCCGTTATTGCCGGAGAAGAACCTCAGGATCCTCTCTTATGGTTTATGGATCAGCAGCGTCAGGGTTTAATCTCCGGCAGTATTTGGGATAACCGTCAAAAAGAGGGGCTGGTTGAAGAGGCCGCTTCGCTATTCAAGGAACTTGAAAAAAAGAAGGCGGAGTTTGCGGGCTGGGAATCCCTGGAGTATCTTTTACTCACCAGCCATTCGGTTGAACGGAATTATCCCGGTAGAGCAGAACGGCCTGCCTTGGTGGTGCAGACTTCTTCGGGACCCATCGAGCTGAGCGGAGAAATCCACTGCTATCAGAAGCAGCGGCGATATCAAACCCTGGATTTTGTCTATGGCAAGAATTATAGATGCAAAAATGCCCTGCCTGTCTATCTGGATTATCTGGTCCTAGCCGCCATTAACGGAGATAGCTCATTGAAGGCTCATTTTGTTGGAAGCGGAGGGGAATATTCCTCAATTTACTGGGGTAGTCAGGGGGATATTCCCATTGCTGAACCCCAAGAGACACTACAATCTCTGCTGGAGCTATATATAAGCCATCGAAGCCAGCCCATGGTGCTTTACCCCGATCTGGTGGATCAGCTACTGACCAATAAGGACGATAGCTGGTACAGAGAAAACCGTCATGAAATACCCCGGAATATTTTAAATAACTGGAGATCCGGCAGTTTTAATAGCCCCCGGGATGTGGAGCGTTGTGAATACGCAAGGGCCTTTTTTCCCCAGGGCCAGACTCCCGGAGAACGAGAGCTTGAGCTTATCGATTTAGTATACAAACCCTGCATTCCCTCGCTCAATTCCAAGGAGGATTCATGAAATCCTTCGATTGGCAGTCCGCTGACCTGAAAAAAAGTCTCAGCCTTGAGGCGTCGGCCGGAACAGGTAAAACCTATACCCTGGAACGTCTTGTCTATCGGCTGGTGGTGGAGGAGTCCCTGCCCCTGGAAAAGATTCTGGTGGTTACCTTTACCAATAAGGCAGCCCGGGAATTAAAGGACCGTATCCGCAGCCTGCTCTGGGGACAGTGGGATAAATCTCAGGGGAAGGAAGCAGATTTATTACGTCAGGCCTGTATGGATTTCGATCAAGCGTCCATCTGTACTATTCATGGTTTCTGCCAGCAGGTGATAGCTGGTTTTCCCTTGGAGATGGGATTGCCTCTACAGATGGAGATGTCACAAAATTCCGACCCAATAGAGCAGGAGCTTAGGGATTGGCTGCGACGCAGGCAGCATGGGGCGGAACCCCTGATACAGCTTGGATTCAAAGCCGCCCTCTCTAAAGCGCAACACATGGATATACTTCTGGCTCAGCAGATACAATTGATGGAGCAGTATCAGAGCCTGGGAAAGGCTCAGTGGATTCCAGGAGAAAAGGGTTTTCAAGCTTTTCGGGGGCTCCTTGAGGATGAAAACCCCCTGCCGGGTCTGCTGAAAGAGTGGTTTGGCCGGCTGGACCGGAAAAATCTCAAAGATCAGCTGCAGTCCATGGGTTTGTTAAGCAAGGCCAAGGCGGAACGTTCTTTAGCCATAGAAAAAAAGTTTTTAGATAAATACATAAAAATATGGGCACACTTGGAAACTCAGGATTTTTCCGGCTCCGCACTGTTGGAACTTAACGCAGCCGAGCAAAAAGAACTACTGAAATTTTACCGGGGTTCTAAAATTCCTAAGAATTCTGCGGAAATGGAAGAAATATTTTTAAAGATTCAGACAGAGGTTCAGCTTCTGGATTTATTATGGAGCGATAAATGGCTGGATACCCTAGCCACACTGTTCCGGCTGCATTGGATTAAGGATATTCTTGAAGATCGTCACAAAAAACGCAGCAGCTTAAAAACCCTTCGATTTGACGATCTGGTGGAATCGGTTTACCAGGGTCTCTGTGGAGAGAATCCCTCGCAGGATTTGTTGAGATCTCTTCAAAACCGTTATTCCGTGGTGCTTATCGATGAATTTCAGGATACGGATTTTCGTCAATGGGCCATCTTTCATAAAATCTTCAGCGGACAATTCCAGCGTTATATCCTTATTGGAGATCCAAAGCAGTCCATCTACCGTTTTCGAGGGGCAGATCTGCAGATCTATTTTAAGGCTGTCCATGGATTGGATACTTCCCAGCGGTTTCAGCTGGATACTAATTACCGTTCCACCGGTGCATTGATTCAGCTTTTTAACCGAATCTTTGCCCAGATGTTTCCCCGACAGAAAAAGGATATTCCTGTGGAATATACCCAAGTGAAGGCGCCGGAACAGCAAAGGGCAAAGCTTCTCTACAAGGGAAGAGAAAAAAGCCCCTTAGCCCTTATGGATATTCCCTGTGGTCAGGTTCAAAACAGCGCGGGGGCGCTAAATCTTTGGATGATTTCCCTGGCCAATCAGATTAGCGAGCTGCTCTTTTCGGGACATTACACCTTGGATGTGCAGGCTGTGGAACCCGGTGATATCTCTGTGCTGATGGAAAAAAACGGAGACTGCCGAACCATGCAGCAGCTTTTATCTCAGCGTTCCATCGCTTCGGTGATTTCCGGGGAAGGGGATATCTTTAACAGCCCGGCTTTCACCATGATTTCTCATTTTTTTATGCTGTTGAATAATCCGGGGGATTTAAGTGTTCTACGGTATTTGCTGTTATCTCCGCTATTTGGTTTAACCGCCCAGGAACTTCAGCTTTCCGAAGAAGCCGGTCTGCTTAACCTTATGGTTCTGGATCTCCGGGTACGTCTGCGAGAAGATCACAGCCTGGAAAATATATTTCTGCAGTGGATGGATTCCAGGGAATACATGGATAAATTATTTCAATGGGGCATCATTGATGAAACCCGCCGGACAGAGCTTTCCATGGCAGGCTGGAATCGAATCTTACAGCAGGAGCAGGGGGAACGAATCTACACAGACCTTCAGCATCTTCTGGATTTGTTTCATCATGAAATGGAATTGAGCAGTCTGGAACTGCAGGACCTAGCCCCATTGGCCATGAGCCCCTCGTTCATTCACCGGCTCAGCGATGAAAAGAAACAGCGTTTGGAAAGAGAAGGACAGGCTGTACAGATCATGACCCATCATAGCTCCAAGGGGCTGCAGTTCCCCGTGGTATTTTTTTGCGGAGCCATGCAGAGCAGCCTGCTCCAGGCCAAAGCGGACTGGGTGGACTATCAAAAGGATGGCCAACGGATGGTCAGTCTGTTAAAAACAGCCCAGGAGAAAGAAGCCGCCCTGCAGGAAGCCTGGGAAGAAAAAATGAAGCTCTATTATGTTTCCTTTACCCGAGCTAAAAACCGCCTCTATTTACCGGCCTTTCGAGGCTTTGATAAACTATGGCTATCCTATCTCTATAAATCCTTCTGTCCCGGAGATCTCCCGGGGGTGGGCTCATGTCAGACTCTTTTAAACTCCCGGAAGGGAGATTCCCAATTCTTGGAGAACAGCGCCTTGGCTCTGGAGAAATTTTTGAGAGAACCTGCCATGGAAAATCCTCAGGAATCACAGGGATTAGTTGAAATTGAAACCCCTCCTTCAGATCCTCTAAAACCACTGGTACAGGAAGATCTTTCCTTGGCGAATTTACCATGGGATGGTGGAGAACTCTATGGCCGTTACCCCGCCATGAGCAGTTTTACCGCCCTGTCCCGCCAGCAGAAACAGCAGGAATTGCTTCATTTAGATGGAGAACAACGTTCCCGAGAAGAAGAAGCAGAGGCCCAGGTTCCCAGGGTAACTTGGGAAGATCCATTACCCGAACAGCTTACTCCTAGAGATCTTCCAGGCGGTGCAATGGTGGGAAATCTGCTGCATCAATGCTTTGAAGATATGGATTTTCAATGGGCTGCTTTGGATGAAGAATCCTTTATGAATTTAGAAGAAATGGATAGATTGGTGACTCAAATCAGCCTTGGGTATTATCCCTCTCAATGGCAGCGACAGTGGGGTCCTCTGCTTAAAACCCTGTTATTTCAGTCCTTAAAGTCTCCCC
>JAQICO010000402.1 GCA_027858495.1 Spirochaetaceae bacterium | reverse complement strand
TCTTTATTTTTTGTTTCTAATTCGACAAAATATAGCATTTGCCTCATCGCAGAATAAGACTGTTTATGTAATGATTGGGTTGGAATCTTTTCAAGTGGTGTATAAATTAACTTTTTGATTAGATAATCATTCTTATCGGCCCATTCAAAGATGACCTTTTCCGAAACACTTTTCCGTCTCCAAATCCAGAGGATAAATAAAGGTATGATAAGTATAATGCTCAAAAGACTAGCCATAATTTATTCCTTATTTTTCCAATTAATCAATTCGATATGTGTTGATTGTTCTACATCATAATGAATATCCACAGGTAAAGGTGATATAGAGAAATTTATGTTTGCTTCGTAACCTATTACATCACTATTTTCATTAGTTATTGTACTTGCTTGAACTCCTCCATCTATAAATGGTAGACCAACTAACGCTCCAAGTTTTTCTATATCAAAACCCTGCCCTTGTTCATATGATATCCCTTCAAGGGCAGTACTAGATTTTACTCCATAAATAGCAATTTCCAAACCTACTGAGACTAATTCAGGCGTTCCAGTACCTGAACCATAAGTTAAATAGGAGCCCGTACTGTCATTATCAATATATGGTCCAGAAGACAAAGTTCCCCCACTTAATTGATCAATAGGAGCAAACCAATTGTCAGCTGAAGAATTGAAATAATCTTGAATATTATTCCCTACTTCTTTTACTACATTTACTATAAGTTGCACAGGGTTCGTTCCTGTAAGATTAGCACCAGCAGAAATGGTAAAGTCAAAAAATGATTGTGAATCTTTTTCCTGCAGCCCCGTCGGATCCACATAATTAATCGGATTATTAGAACAATACCCATACCAATTTAGGCCATCCCCCGCCGGATCTTCAGTAATAAACCTAAGTCACACAAAACCGGTCAATCTGACCCTAACATTCCCACTCCCATCTTGTCTATCCTGTCAAACCTCCCCGTCCTGTCCAATCCTGTCCGTCACCCCAAATAAAAAAAGCCGCCCAAACTGAGCGGCCATTATGGTCTAATAATTTATTCTGGTGGAATAACCAATACCTGACCGGGAAAAATCAAGTCTGGATTTTGGATAATTCGTTTATTTCGTCTCCAGATCTTGGGCCATAAAAAGGGATTGTCGTAGATATAATCGTATCCGGCAATCCGCCAGAGACAGTCGGTATCCACTTCTCGCCATTTTACTGTGTACACCTGGCTTACTGCATTACTTTCATAGGCCTCTACAAAAATCTGTGCCTGTAGAAAATATTGTTCTGCCAGTTCCAGGTTATTTTCATTTCTTGCTGCAACACCTCTGGCCCAGAGTTCCTTGGCTGTGTTTAGGTAGTTTTCTTGCTGCTCATCGCCCATCACTCCATCATCACCGTTTACATCCACGCGGTCGCTTTTCAGATTGGACTGGGGAAGGTCATCGTCTTCATCGTCCACATCGGGGTGAAGATCGGTCAGGGGATTGTCTTGCAATGCCTTTTGTCCGTCCCAAGGATCTGGATCTACAATGGTACCTTCTTCATCCACCACCGTAAGATTTGAAGCGTCCTCAATGGCGCCTAATACATCCATCATCAATAGGTCGGTTTGAGTGACCCGTCGATTATAGTCACTGGATAGGGCAGCCTTGCGAGCATAATATTTTGCATAGAGCAGTTCGGCCTCGGCCTGCTGTAAATTGTAATCGTCAAAGTAGGATACACCATCTAAGAGGTATTGGTTGGCCATTTCCAAAACATCTGCCGCATATATATATGCTTCAGCATCTTCGGCATCGGCCATATAACTTTCGGTATCTCTGATGAGTATTTTTATCCATGCAACATCGTTTGCCAGGGCATCGGAGAGATCACTCTTTGCCTGATAGGTGTCTCGGTATTGTTCATAGGCAAGGGCTATGTTTTCTTCTAAAAGGGTCTCTTCCAGCTCTGCCTTCATGGCTTCTGTTCTTGCATAGGAATTGGGGGCGTATTGGGGAGCTTCCTGGGTAATGAGTTTTTCATCCAGTTTCAAAAGATTTTCACGGTATTGCCGAACCAGTTCTTCTATACTGTCATGATAAAGGGTATCGCCCTGTTCTATGACGGCCAAAAACATTTCTTTGGATTTTGTAGGGTCGGATTCCATCAAAGCGGTAGCTTCTTCCAAATCCGCCACTGCCTTGGTAAGTGCTTCAGGGTAATAATCTCCAGCGCCAACCTCTGAGGCCTTGGTCAGTGCTGCTTCCGCCTGGGCTTTTAAATCACTAAGATCGTCCATGGAAATACCTGAGCCGGGAGCCATCTCTGGTTCTGCAGGAGTGGTATCTTCTACTAGTGGTACCGATTCGGTTTTATCTTCCACTAGAGGAACAGATTCAGTATTGTCTTCCACTGGTTCCGGCTCAGAGCCACAACTCACAAAGAAAATAGCCGAGAGAAAAAACAAAGACAGGATAACTTTTGTCAACATACACGCCTATTTCATACTTTATCACAGCTGGGAAGTCTGGTCAAATATCTTTGTTCGCCAAAGATAATTAAATAACGGTTACTCAGAAGATTTTTAAATTATTTATACCTATAATTTATCTATCAGCATAGAACATTTTCCACTGGGGATTGGCAGGGTCTTTTTCTTTTCGCCCAATATATCTATGGTGAAATAATATAGTTTTTCAGATTCTAGACGAATTTCCCATCCTCGGGCCGTTTTATTACTTAAAATGGTTATTTTATTGCGTTTTAAGTTTAGATTTTCTATTCCCATCAACTCGAGAACAGGAACAATCCAGTCTACGGTTTTTCTCGGAAGGCTCACAAATAGTCCGATCACATTTTCTATCATCAATGTGATAGTCGATAGTCCGGTATACCCCAGATAAATTTTTCTGTTCCATTCCGAATCGCCATTTTTGGTTGCTGGGCCGTCTGTATTAGGCTTATAAGCCTCCCAGATGGTTCCCTTTTGTCCCTTTTCCGGATGAAAGGTATCTAACACTGCATAGAGATGTTTGATGGCGCTTTCTCGGGCAAATTCAAAATAGTTATACTTTTCTATGCCTTTGATAATCATGAAGACAAAAGGGGAATAAACCGAACCGCAGAAACCCTCTCCATCTTGAGAGAATTTGGGGTCATTCATTGCAAGGGTAGGAAAGGGGTTTTCCGATGCAAAGGTTTCTGGGTTTTTCAACTCTTCGATAATTAATTCTGCCCGATCTTCGTTAGGCATTTCTGCAAGCAGAGGCCAGAAACTGGCAATGGTTTTTACCTTGATCTGATTCTCATCTTTATCCAGATCGTAATAGTAATTTTCATCGTGATTCCACATCTTATTATTCATGCGGGTTTTAAGAGAAAAATAATGTTTTCGGTATTTAAAACTTAATTCTTTGTCGTTAAGGATTTCTCCCAGGGCTGACATGTATAATGCATTTATAGCCATTTGCGCGTTAAAATCCACAGGATAAACCATACCATCTCTAGGAGAATTTTCCATCATTGTAGCAGCAAGAGGTACAGAGTATAAGCCATTTTCAGCTCTGAAATTATTTTCAAGCCAAGCAAAATAACGCTCCAAGACGGGCATAATATCTTTTACTCGTCTTTTATTGCCTACTTTATGGTAATGATCGTATTCGATCCAGGCAATTAGGGGTGGGCAAAGTCCCTGAGGATTTTCCTGGGGTAAAATAGCTTTACCGTCTGCCTTTGAATATTTCCATCTAATTGCTCCATTTTCTTCCTGTTTGCTGTAAAAGGAGTTTAGGATTTTTTCTACTGGGAAATTTCTATTATTATAAACAAGAAAAAAACAAGCCATTTGAGTTTCGAAAAAATTAATCTCTTCATTTTCGGGAAAACTGAAATAATGGGTGCCGAAATTATTTTTAGCATCACCTTTCTGCAGGAACTCATCCATCCATATCCAGCTCCGCTCATATATATCAACGAAATCCTGGTCGTAGTAGTGAATCAGAGGAAAGTCTTTTTTGACCACACATATCTCCTAAGACATTTAAAAAATAGTATACGTATAAGGGAATAAGTTTAACATTTTAAACCCTGTAAATCAAGTATAAAATCCCTTTTGTAAAGAAAAAGAGACTCGATATTCTTGTTTAATTTATGCTTTTAACGCCTACAAATGTCATAAATAAAAACAACCTTTCCTGTAATTAGGTTACATTCTAAGACTGGTTTCTTATTTTTTTGATTGTTTAAAAACCATGATATACAATAGAATTAGGTTAAAAGGGGAGACTCCTTTTAAAGGGAAATCGTTTTTTGATGAATAGAGGGAGGATAGGATTGTGAAGAATCTATTGATAATGCGTCATGGTAAAGCGGAATTGGGAAATGGAAATAAAGATCGTGAAAGATCATTGATGCCCAGGGGACAAAAACAGTCACGGGAAGCTGCCTTGGCCTTGGAAGAACAACAGATCCTGCCTGGTTTAATCATTTCATCGACGGCTAACAGAGCCAAAGAAACCGCTCAAATGGTTTCAGAATATCTTGTTAAAGCTGTACCCATTCAACTGGAAGATCAGATTTATCTATGTTCACTGGAGGAATTGATAGAAGTTTCAAAAATATGCCCGGAAGAAATTGAAACCCTATTATTGGTTGGGCATAATCCTACCATGGAATTTCTTTTGGATCGGGTAAGCGGAAGTCCTTATTCAGTGAAAACCTCAGAAATTTACAGTTTTAAGGTAAACTGTTCCCGCTGGCAGGATATTCATGTGGATGCCTTGGAGTTTATTGGACCTATATATGTTCATTAGTCTATTATATCAATAACCCTGTAAAATCTCTTCAGGGAAAAAGTAAAGTGGGGCTCCGTATTTTATCAGTTCTTTAATAATGTTCGGATATACCCTATTCTCAGGATCCTGTAAAGAAAATAGGAAGACATAATCCAAAATACCGGCTTGGGCGATCTCTCCTGATTCATCCTCAAAAATAGGAAAGGAACTCTGCAAGTTAAAGCCTCCGTTGATCAAAAAAATAACCTCTTCTTCATCAGCGGAATCCACCCCTTGAAATATGACTGTAGGAAAAGACTCATCCCATGGTTTCTCCCATTTTATCTTACAGTAACTTTGACTGTGATCCATCCTAAGTTGCCCCTGGGGTCTTATCCAGATTAAAGAGCTACCAACCCGCTGATTGGATACTCTTGAAATAATGGCCTTGGAACCAAAGGAGCCATATAGGCCGGAGAAAAGCTGCTGAATCTCCTCTAATTGAGGAATCGAAGGTTCCACGAACTCTGCCTCCACGGACTTTAACTTTCCCTGGTTGTCAAAATGAAAATATATTATGGATTCTTCATTCAAGAATTTACCAGAAATTTGTAGGTCCTGGCTATTACTCATGGTTATTTCCCAAGTATTTGTACTGATAATTTGAGTTTCTCCGGAAAAATGATAAATCCCTTGAACCTGTTCCAGGGAATCTCCCCAGGCAAGATCTCCCCAGCCGCCAAGATCTTCTTTAAGATCAAAATCCTGGCAGGCCAGGCTAAAGGGAATCAGCCAAAGGCTTATACACAGGAGGATAAAACCGGAAAGCCTAGGGGCTCTCCGGTTTAGAGGATAAACCTTAATTATCACAGATTTTCTCTTACCTCTTGTCTTAGTTCCTTATTCTGTACCAGCAGTTCTAATCCGGCAGTTTGCGCTGCTATGGCAACATAATAATCCGTGGGGGCATAGTTTGAATTGCTGTATTTCATAAGACCTGCATACCGGCTGTAAAAGCTTGGGTTATTAAGAATTTTGCTGTAATTCAATCCCTGTAGTTTATCGTTAATACTATAACTATCAATAAGCGCCTTTAATTCATTTATAGCACTTTCGTCTCCCAGGAATCCCCGTGTTACCAGTGCTTCATTGGAATTTAAACCTGCTAGCTTAGCGATTCCGCCTTCAACATCATCCTGGTAAAGCATGGCAAGGGATAATCCGGCTCTAAAATTATTTTGATTTTTCAGGTAATCCATCAATTGATCTTCATGTTCCGCAATACCAAGGGTTCCTACACTGCCAAGAATCTGATCTTTTGCTGTACTGTCTCCGGCAAAACTGTCCGAGAGACCATAGGCAATAAATTCTCTGGCCTGGGTTTCTACAGCTTCAAAGCTTTCTTGCTGTAACGAGGCAATTAACATGGCCTTCTCGTTATCTCCCATATCTGCGAAATTTTCCTGCATCACTCGTTTCAATGAGTCCTGATTGGCAGATAACAGTGAAGAAGCCCGTTCTTGAACCTGTGTGTCTTCATGACGGGATAACTCAAGAACCTTGTTAAGAGTATTATTGTCTAGTTTAACGTCAAGATCTTCCATGATGGCCAATGCGAAGAATAGAATGGTTTCATTGGTCTGATCCAGGGCTTTTATCAATAGATCTCTATTGATCTTACTTTCCATATCCAAATCTCGGGCCCATTGGTAGGCTGTAAGAATATCAGCTGCTTCAATGGGGTCTCCGCCCTCTTCCAGAGCTACCGAAAGTGCCGTATTCAACATCTCGCTATGATCTCGACCAAAGCGGGTCAGGGCATACCAGCAGGCAATTTTCAATCGTGGATCCTCGGTGGTTTCAAGAATATTCCCTATGGCTGCCTCGGCTCTTCTATCATCGGCGATACCAAAACCGTAGATCAGAACAGCCTTGCCCTTATCATCGAGATTTTCAAGTTCCTGTAGTAAGTCTTCACGAAAACGTGTAGCCATAACACCTAAGCCATTAAAAAAGGCTGATGGAGCATAACTGCTTGCATTTTCAGCGATAGCTTGAGCGGATTTAGGATAGTGGATTGCTTGAAGATACTGCATAAGTACCGGTTGAGCGTCCAGGGTGGTGGAAAGAAAATCCACACAGCGCCCTACGAATTCCGGATACATTACCATATAGGGAGTGATTTGAATGTATCTCAGCATATTTTCTAGTTCCTGTGCAGCATCGGTTTCTTCTCCAGCGCCTGCCTGATCTAATAAAAATTGCTCTGTATCGATTTCAACATCCCCCGATACAGCTAGATCGCTTATATCATCAATAACATCTTTATAGTTTAAATTCAGCATTACATCGGATTTAGCCTGTAGCACCTGAACCTGATAATTGATGCGGTCCAAGGCGTAATAATCGTTAAAATCTATATTGTTGTACAAGCTCATCCCCTTCATCAAACAAGCCATAGCTCCAGCGGAATAATGGTATTGCAGAACGGTGAGAATTCCAGCTGCTTCGTAGATAAGATCATGGGCAATCAGTTGTGCGGCATATTCTGCGTATTGGGGATAAAAATTAACACTTATATCGTCGTCCATTTGCAGAATTCCAAAAAAACGATCTCTTATTGGTTTTGTTCTTGTCCAAAAATCGTTTTGACCAATTCTTAACTGTGCCCGGGGTATATACAAAGAATCGGGATACTTAGTGATAAAGGCTTCAAATGCCTCGTTGCTATGATTGTCCTCGGTGATCAGCCAGTCAAGATTTTCCTCTATAACCGGTGTTTCTTCGGATTCAGGGAATTCCTCAAGAAAGCTTTGGTAGGTAACAATTTCATTATCTTCCAGGGCCGCTTGAAATTTTACATCGTGGGCTATTTCCTGAAGTTCCGCATTATCTGCATCTTCGGGATGGGCTTCAAGGTAATCCTGTAGATCCTCCAGATCCATGGACTCTCTTAGAGTATCCAGCTCAGCATTTTTCCCTCCAAAATCCCCTAAGAAAAGGAAAGCTGCAGCACCGCCTCCCAATAACAACAATAAAATCACCAAGGCTATAAGACCTTTTTTACTCTTTTTTTCTTCCACCATTTTCCTCCATGGTATTTCAAAGATTTGAGAATGTTGCCGTTTTTGAATAGAAAATGAAATATGTTTGTAATTACTGGAATCATAGTTGACTAATCCAGGGGCTGTCAAGTTTTATGTGAGGATTATTTAAAGATCTTGTGAATGTGTACATAAAAAAGACCGTCCAGAGGGACGGCCTTTTTTACTCTGTAAAGAATATGACTTATTTTAAGCTTTCCTTTACTTTTTCTTCTAACAGTCCTAGGTCTGATAGATCCATTGGCAGAATAATTTTATTTCCAGGTTTGGCAAGGGCTGCAAATTCTTGAATTACCTTTTCTGTAACCTGCAGAGATACTGCATCTGCCCCATTGGGCAGACTGATAGCCTGGGCAATCTTTTCTATACTGGCTGCGGTGGCCTTGGATAAATAAAGGATTTCTGCAGCCTTACCTTCGGCTTCGTTGATCCATTTTTCCTTGATACCTTCGGATTCATTGATTTCTTTTTCCATTTCTCCGATGGATTTATTGATTCTTGCGGTCATGGTACCTTCGGATTCCAAAATACGGGAACGACGTGCCCGTTCAGCCTGCATCTGTTTTTCCATGGTACGTAAAATGGTATCGGGTACCTTGATATTCTGAATTTCATAACGGGAGATCTGGATTCCCCAGGGGTCGGTGGCTTCATCCACACTCTTTACAATCTGACCGTTGATATTATCTCGTTCTTCAAAGGTTTTATCCAATTCAAGTTTACCAATTACCGAACGCATCATGGTTTGGGCTAATTGAACCGTGGCATATTCATAGTCGGTTAAACCGGGAGTACGGTGTATTTTACTGATACCGTAACTTGCTTTTACCGGATCGATTACTTTCAAATATACTACACCATCTATAAATATACGGACATTATCAGCGGTAAAACAGGGTTGAACAGGCACATCCAGAGCCTTTTCTTTGAGGCTGTGTTTATATTTTACCTTATCGATAAAGGGTACCAACAGGTGGAGACCTGCTTCCAATGTACTGCTGTATTTTCCCAATCGTTCAACTATCCATGCCTGCTTGGCAGGTACGACTCTGAAGGATTTGAACAGAACTATTAAACCAAAAATAACAATTGCAATGGTAAATATTGTAGCGGGCATTATTTGTCACCTCCAAGTTTTAGTCCAGGGGCAATTCCCTGAATGATGGATCGAACCTGGGATAACTCAACTGGGAGTACCGTGGTCTCGGATTGTTGAAAAATATTACCCATCTGGCTTACGTACTGGTCCATAATTCGCAGGGTTTTCGCCCTTTCTGCATTGGGCTGCTGCAGGACTTCTGCGATCATTTTGATTCCCTTGGCAGTGGCGCTGGCTTCAATCTCAATGGATTTAGCCCGGCCTTCTGCGACATTCATGGTCCTCTGTCTTTCACCCTTGGACAGGTTGATGGATTCTTCTCTCACACCCTTGGAGTGGTTGATTTCGGCAAGTTTCATACCGTCGGATTCCAAAACGTCAGCACGTTTCTCCCGTTCGGCTGTCATCTGTTGTTCCATGGCTTCTCGTACACTATCCGAGGGCTCCAAATTCTTTATTTCATAGCGGGTAACTTTAATACCCCAGGGGTCTGAGGCCTGGTCTACCGCTTTAACAATGGCGTCGTTGATGGTGTCTCTTTCGCTGAAGGTATTATCCAGCTCAATTTTACCAATCTCCGAACGCATGGTGGTCTGTGCTAACTGACTGGTGGCGTATCGGTAATTCTCAATGCCATAGGCGGCCTTTTGAGGATCCATTACTTTGAGGTATAAAATACCGTCCACGGTAACTTGAACGTTGTCATTGGTGATACAGACCTGAGGTGCTACGTCTATGACTTCTTCTTTCAGGTTTATCTTATATGAAGCCTTTTGTACAAAGGGTATTATAAGATGCAGACCTGCAGCCAGGGTTTTTCGGTATTTTCCGAACTGCTCGATGATCCATGCTTCCTGCTCTGGTACAATTTTTACCATAGCTAGGAGCGTTATGATCACAAATACAATTAAAACGATGATTCCAAACATCAACTTCCTCCTATTGAGTTATACTTTTTCACTATAAATGTCATGCTTTCTTCGTCGGACTTGGCTATGAGTGATGCAGTTTCACCAGCCTTGATCTCCCCTTCTTCCGAAATAGCTTGCCAACTGGTTCCTCGGTATTTGATTCTACCTGGTTTATCTGGAAGGATATCTGCGATAACCTTAGCATGGTGTCCTACAAAATCTTCCATTTCACTGCGGAACATTCTGCCCTGGAAGGTGCCTGAAAAACGTTTACGCAGGAAAAATACCAATACCACAGACAGAGATATCCAGAGTAATAATTGTAACCAAAACATCTCGGAGAAGTCCGGGAATATCCAAAGGATTCCAAAGATGATCAGGGCCGCAACTCCAAAAAAGAAGAGAATAAAACCTGGTACTATGATTTCTCCAAGAAGTAAAAGAATGCTGCAGGCCAGCCAAAATATCTTAAATTTATCCATATCTTTTATATTCTTAACTCATATGAAGAAATTTACAATGAGAAAAGAAAAAAATTATCGTCTGTTGTCCTATAATTAGCTATTATTTAAACATGGAACATTCAAAACAGCCCCTAGACCAGATTATTATTAAAAATCTAAGGACACGTTGCATAATAGGTATCCGCCGGGAGGAAAGAGAAAAGCCCCAGGATGTCATCTTGAATATTCAGCTTTTCGCCGATCTTTCTGAACCCTGCCAAAGCGACATTATTGACCATACTCTGGATTACAGTAGTTTAAAAAAATCTATTCTTAATCTGGTTGAACATTCCAGCTTTGGCCTTATTGAGAAACTCGCCCAGCAGGTGGCTGAGCTCTGTCTTCAATCTCCCTTGGTTCAGCAGGTTAAGGTCCGTTTGGAAAAACCCACAGCCCTTCGATTTGCCGACTCTGTTGGAATCGAAATATTTCGGCAAAAAGAATGAGATTTTGGATCTCCATAGGCTCAAATATTCAAGTGGAAGATCATTTTCTTAGGGCGGCAAAGGGTCTTCGAGAGCGGTTGGGTTCCATGGAAAGTTCAGGTTTATATTGGAATCCTCCCATAGGTAGGCCAGAACAGCCGGATTATTTGAATGGGGTTTGGCTTGCAAGGGGTCAATGGAAGGATGAAGATTTTAAGGCCATACTCAAAGCTGTGGAAAATCTATGTGATAGAACCAGGGTATTGGGCGATGATTATGCTTCTAGAACCATGGATCTGGATTGGATAGGCCTTGAAGATGTTTTTTTTGACCTCCAGGCGATTGAAGCCAGGGCTTTTTTGCGACGAGCTTTAACAGATCTGGATCCTTCTATGGTAAATAAATTCATCGGGCTAACAGAGGCAGAGTTATCCCTGCTCGATCATGATGTTCCTTTCTCAAATAAAATAAAGGAGCTCTTGATGGATAAGGATCCTCAATAATTTGAAATTTTATATTGCTGGGTATGATATATGCCACTAATATTGGTTTTAGGAGTTAATCGTGAATAAAGAGAGAGTACAGCAGCTAATAGAGGAATTACTGGTTGAATTAGGAGAGGATCCCAAGCGGGAGGGCTTGCTGAAAACGCCCGAGAGAGTGGCGAAATCCTGGGAATATCTTACCCGGGGATATCATCAGAATCTTGAAAATGTGATCAATGGAGCGATCTTTGAGTCAGAAAGCAATAATATGGTTATTGTGAAGGATATTGAAGTATATAGTTTATGCGAACATCATATGTTACCCTTTTATGGAAAGTGTCATATAGGATATATCTCCCGGGGGAAGGTTCTTGGTGTTTCCAAACTGGCCCGTATCGCCGATATGTTTTCCCGGCGCCTTCAAATTCAAGAACGATTGAACGATCAAATTGCCCGCGCGGTAATGGACACCTTAGCTCCCGAAGGGGTCGGTGTGGTTATGGAATGTAAACATATGTGTATGATGATGCGTGGAGTGGGCAAGCAAAACTCCCTGATGACCACCTCGTCGGTGCTTGGTTCTTTTCATGACGATGAAGCCACCAGAACAGAATTCCTGAGACTTGTAGGAATGTAGTACTTCCCTCTTTATGGTATTTACAATTTCCTTTCATTTCCTTAATCTAAATCCACCTCTATTGAGGTTTGATAAAGGAGAATTGAAATCATGGGTTATTTAATAGGCGGAATACAACAGCTGGGTGTGGGAACTCCCGATGAGAAGGCCTCGTGCATATGGTACAAGCAGATTTTTGGTATGGCTAATCCTATTTTTCAAGAGGCGGCGCCAGCTCCTTATATGACAAAATATACCGGCGGCAAGGTGCAGTCTCGTTCTGCAACTTTGGCGGTTAATCTTCAGGGCGGAAGCGGTTTCGAAATATGGCAGTATACCAGCCGAAAAACTCTGATGTGTGATTTCCAAGTGGAACCCGGCGATCTGGGAATAACTCTGGGGAAAATTAAGACTCCCGATGTTGATTACCTTTTTGCAATCATGCGGGAAGAGGGCTTGGATATTCTTTCCTCGCAGGTACAAATTTCCCCCGATAGTAAAAAATGTTTTTATATACGAGATCCCTGGAAAAATGTATTCCAAATCATCGAAGATCAGGAATATTTCCAAAGGGGAAAACACCCCAGCGGTGGTCCATGTGGCGCCTTTATCGGTGTGTCCGATATGGATAAGAGTTTACCCTTTTACAAAGAATTACTGGGCTATGATCAGGTGATTTCAGATAGTGAGGGAATCTTTGAGGATTTTCAAGCTGTTCCCGGTGGCGACAAATCCTGCCGCAGAGTAATTCTTAGACCATCTAAACCCGCTCAAGGACCCTTTTCTCCAATGTTTGGTGAAAGTACATTGGAACTGGTCCAATTTTCAGAGGGTAAGGGCAGAAAAATCTTTGAAGGTCGCTTTTGGGGTGACGGTGGTTTTATACACCTTTGTTTTGACGTGGTCGGTATGAAAGACCTGGAAGAACAGGCCGCATCTCTGGGTCACCCTTTTACTGTTGATAGCGAGGATTCCTTCAATATGGGAGAAGCTGCAGGTCATTTCACCTATGTGGAAGATGCAGATGGTACTCTGATCGAATTTGTAGAAACCCATAAAATTCCCTTGATGAAGAAATGGAATTGGTATCTTGATCTTAAAAAACGTTCTCCTGGTAAACCTCTTCCCCGTTGGATGCTCAAGATGATGAAAACCAATAAATATAAGGATTTATAGTTAAATTTTACTCCCTCAAAGGGATGTCTGAATGAAGGGTATTGATATTATGATTTTGGACAAAAAAAAGCCAGTCTAACACCGGCTTTTGTGCCGATCGGCCTGTCTTAAGGACCGATTCGGTCAGCTTATAAAATCCGCCCTTTCGGGTTGATTTACTTTTGCTAAACTCCCCGGTTTTCACCGGGCATCTCTTTTAGGTGGTGTCATAGTCACCTCCTTTAATCGAATCTATTATAAGTATAAGTCTGCAATATTGGCTTGTCAAAAGAAAAAGGAAAAAAATAAGAAATAAAATAAGAAACGAAGAGCCTTATTGTTAGAATAATCTCTAAATCCTGGAATTCTATTGACTAAAGAATTATGGTAAATAGTAAAGGATTTTACAGGAGAGGGAAATGAAAAAAACAGCTTTGTTATTTATAATGATTATGGCGTTTATTTGTATGGGGTGCCTGGGTATTGAAACGGAAACCAATTTTAATAGAGATGGTTCAGGAACTATGACTTTGACCTATAGGATTAGCAGTACTCTTATGGATATGGGTGGAGAAGAGAGCGGAGTAGAACTTCCCTTCGATAAGGAGACCTTGGAAGACTCCCTGGAAGATGCTGACGGTGTAACTCTTAAATCCGTCGAATCTTGGAGTGACGATAGTGATACTTATTTAAAGGCTACTCTGGAATTTGATGATGTATCCACCTTCTACAATTTGGATGAGTACGATGATATGGGTGCTGTTTTAACCAAAGATGGTGGCGATTTCCTATATCGTCAACTTATAGCTCCCGGTTCAGGAGAAATGACAGAAGAGGATCTGGGTATGATGGACATGATGGCGCCCTATTATGAGGGCTATAGTGTGACCCATATCATTCATACTCCCAGCAGAATCAAAAGCAATAATCTGGGAGAATTATCCGACGGCGGAAAAACTCTAACCTTTACCATGCCCATGATGGATGTTCAAACAACCCAAGACGAAACCTATTTAGAGATTCGATGGTAAAGGTTAAAGACCTAAAGCTATCGAGCTGAGATTCTTCCATCCAGCTGAGGGGAAACATTCTCCTTAGACTGGATATATTCAATAACCATTTCCTCAAGCCCGTCAAATAATAAAGTAGCTCCAGCTATATGTGGGAAGGCACCCTTGGGTTCTGGATAACTATCTATACCCTGTTCCAGGGCTGCTAGAATATCTGCACCGCTGATTTCTTTGGTAACCACGTAGTTGCCAAAGGGCAGGACTGTAATTATATCTCCAACAGTGATGGTTCCCAAGATTAGTTTCTTCTAATTGCGGCTATTTCTTCTAAGGATGATTCGATGAGCTTGCACATCCCGGTGAAATAGCCTAGTATTTTTTTATGACCTTAATAACCATTTCAGATGAACCTCCATCGATGAGGGCCCTTATTTGGAGGGCCTTTCTATGATACTACCTATAGTTTTATTCTCCACTCTGCTTTTGCTCTCAGGGCTTTTTTCATCGCTTGAGACAGCCTTTACTTCTTTGACTCCCTACGATGTGGAGGACCTGTTTCAGAAAAACCGCCGAAGAGGCCGCATTGTAAAACGACTGAGCAACCATTCGGATATTCTTTTAACAACTCTGCTGATCGGTAATAATCTGGTGAATATAGGAGCCTCTGCTCTTGCTACGACCATGACCATCGAGCTTTTTGGATCTCAGTTTGTCGGTATCATGACTGGTGGATTAACCTTGGTGGTACTCATCTTTTGTGAAGTTACACCCAAGCAGATTGCCCTGGCCAATAACAAACGTCTCGCATCCTCTCTAGCCATCGTAGTATTGATTCTTTCATGGATTTTCAGACCCTTTATCTGGATAATTACTGCAGTTAGCAATTTGCTTACCTCGTTATTTACCGATGAGGACCGATCGCACTTTACATTGAACAATCTTCTTCATATGGTAAAAATGGGGGAAAATCTCGGGATTGTAAAAACCTATGAAAAACAAATGGTTAAAAATGTCTTTAGGATTGACGACACGCCAGTTCAGGCGATTATGACCCATAGAACTGAGACCTTCTGTCTGGACCGTGAGGTTAACAGTGAAGATGTCTATAGAGATATAATTGAGCAGCGAATAAGGCGTATACCCCTATACAAGGATGAACCGGAAAACATCGTGGGAATTCTTCTGGTTAAGAATTTTTTAAAGGAACGTTTGGACCGACCGGAAGGATTTTCCCTTAAGGAATTGGAGGAGAAACCCCTAATTATTCCCCGTAGCTGCAAGGTGAATCAGCTCTTTAGTCTTTTTAAAAAGGAAAACCTGAATATTGCTGTTGTTCTTGATGAATATGGTGGATTGGATGGAGTTGTTACCATTCATGATGTTGTGCAGGAAATCTTTGGAGATCTGGACGATGAAGGCGAGGAAAGAGATCCCGAGAAAATAATTCAAAGCAAAAATGGCTGGGTTATTCAGGGAGACGCCGATTTTTACGATATTAAGGATGCTCTGGGTATTGAGTTGGTACATAATAAGGGAATACTGACCATCGGAGGTTATTTGCTGGAAAAATTGGGACATATACCAGACAAAGGAGAGGCCATAAAGCTCCCCGAAGGAACCTTTGTTATTCAAGATATACAAAATAACCGAATAGAATCCATTTTCTTTAATAAAAACGATTCAGAGCATTGTGAAACCCTCTAAAGATACAACTTGCTCTTTACCTACGGCTTATTGTGGTGTAGGTTTCTATTTGAAGTAAATACTTTAAGGAGGAAGAACTGTCCAGAGAATTAGGATGGTTCTGAGATAATTATGAAAAAGATACTATTTTTATTATTGGCCGTTTTATTGGCCTTTTCTTTGACGTCCTGTAAAAAGGAAGACAATCTGACCATCGGAATTTCAAAAATTGTTTCTCATCCTGCATTGGATGCTCTTGAACAGGGGATGCAGGACGCAGTTCTTCAAGAATACCCCGAGGCTATTTTTGATTTGCAGAATGCCAATGGAGAAATATCCACCGCATCATCTATTGCGCAGAAATTTAATGCCTCCAAGGTTGATCTGGCAGTGGGAATTGCTACACCAACGGCTCAGGCATTGGTTCAGACTCTACGTGATATTCCTGTTGTTTTCTCTGCGGTAACAGATCCTGTGGGAGCAGGTTTAGTCACTTCATTAGATAAAGGTGAAGGCAATGTCACCGGTATTTCTGATATGACCCCTGTGTTCGAACAGATTCAGCTTCTTCAGAAGGTAGCCGGGATTAAAAGTTTGGGTCATGTCTATTCCTCCGGAGAAGCAAATGCCGTTGTTTTGGCAGAATTGGCCAAGGATGCCTGTGAAAAACTTGGCATTGAATTTATCGGTACAACCGTAACTAATTCCGCAGAAGTTAAGCAGGCAACTCAAGCAATTATCAACCGTTGTGATGCTATTTATGTCAGTACCGATAACACCGTGGTTTCTGCTCTTACTGCTCTTGCAGACGTGGCGACCCAGGCAGGTATACCTATCTTTTCTGCAGATCCAACTTCTGTTGCCCAAGGTCAAGTGTTTATGGCCTGGGGTTTTGACTATTACAAAATGGGTCTTGCTTCCGGAAGAATGGTTATAGAGATTTTACAGGGAGCAAATCCCGATGAAATGCCCACACGTTTTATGACCTCTGCTCAGGATATTGACCTTTATATCAATTTAGATGTAGCCGATACTCTGGGTTTTTCGGTACCTCAGGATTTGCAGGACGCAGCTTCGACTCTTATCAAAAACGGCGAAAATATTAACGGCTAATGTTAGAGGGAATTTTAGTTGAGGGCTTGATTTACGGAATCATGGCCCTTGGAGTCTTTATCACCTTCCGTATTCTGGATTTTCCTGATCTCTCTGTAGACGGCACCTTTCCCATGGGTGCCGCTATTATGGCTTCAGGCATCACCAGTGGTCTTCCTCCCATGGTTGCCTTGCTTATTGCATTCATTGGGGGATATATCGCTGGAATGGTCACTGCAATCATTCATAACCGCTTAAAAGTGCCCAGTCTGCTTGCGGGTATATTAACCATGACCATGCTTTGGTCTGTAAATATCCGTATCCTTGGTAATAAAGCAAATCTACCTCTCTTAAGAGTTGAAACAATGTTATCCCGCTATTTAGATGGCTGGGGTTCTCTTCTTCCAAGAGAGTGGTCCCTGCTGGTTTATTTTCTCATTGTTGCGTTGTTGATTAAGTTTTTATTGGATTATTTTTTTAAGACCGATTTGGGACTTACCATGGGTGCCATGGGCCAAAACGAGCAAATGATCATTGCTCAGGGAATAAACCCCAGGACCTTGAAAATTCTTGGGGTTGGTCTTTCTAATGGATTAGTCGCTACATCCGGGGCTTTCGCAGCTCAATATCAAGGGTTCGCCGACGTTAATCTTGGTCAGGGTATTGTTGTCACCGGTTTAGCCATGGTGATGATGGGGGAGTTTTTACTCAAGTCCAACAAAATCGGCTGGCTGACCTTACGTGTAATAATCGGTGCGATACTTTATAAGGCCATAATGTATTTTGGCCGTTTTTATGGATATTATATAAACCTGACTCCCAATGATTTGCGATTGATAACCGGTCTATTGATTATTGGTGCTTTGGCTTTTACCAAGCTTAAGGGCAGTCCGAAATGGAAGGGTAAGCTATCTTCAACGTTTAAGTCTTTCTCGAAAACGGGAGGAACTCAATGATAGGTTTAAATGATATTGAAATGGTTTTTGGACAGGGAACTTCCGATGAAAACCATGTATTAAATAATTTATCCTTGAAGATTAACAAGGGCGATTTTATTACCATTATCGGATCCAACGGTGCAGGTAAAAGTACCCTGTTTAATGTTATTTCAGGAAAATACAGCCCAAGCTTCGGTCAGGTCTTTTTTAATGGAGCAGATGTTACTCCCTTTGCAGAGTATAAAAGAGCCAAGTGGGTTGGTCGTATCTTTCAAGATCCCCTTTTAGGAACCGCTGGTAATATGTCATTGGAACATAACATGGTGATTACCCATAAAAAGGGTTTTAAGGGATTAAGAGTCAGTCTAAACCGAGAGAATAGGGAGTTTTTCAAAAAAGAGCTGGTCCAGCTGGATATGAATTTGGAGAATCGCCTGAAGGATAATGTGGGGAATCTTTCCGGCGGTCAGAGACAGGCGTTAACCCTGTTGATGACTGTATTATCTCGTCCGGAATTGCTTCTTTTGGATGAACATACCGCCGCATTGGATCCTAAAAATGCCTCCAAGGTGCTTGAATTGACCGATAAATTTATATCTCAGTATAAATTGACAGCCATGATGGTCACTCATAATATGCAGCAGGCCATCGACTATGGGAATCGTCTATTGATGTTGGATGGAGGCGAAGTTATCTTTGATGTATCCGGTGAAATGAAAAAGAATTTAACAGTAGAAGCCTTGGTGAAGAAATTTCATGAAATTAGAAAAACTAGCTTTAAAAGCGATGAGGCTCTCCTTACTTAGTTACTAAAAACGGTAAAAGATGCCCGTTTCTCCCACAAAGGTCAAACCGCTTACCCGATGGCGTCGAGACCCTTGTCACCTGTTCGAATCCTTATACATTCTTCCAAATATTGCCACAGCTAAACCACCCCAGGTTCCACAGAGTCCATGAAGAGGCCAAACTCCTAAAACGTCATCAATTTTAAATCGTTTGGTAACCAGGTGAAACCCGAAAACAAATATTAATCCTGCTATGGCTCCAATCACTAAAGATGCTAAGGGGTGAAAAATGTCGCTGCCTGCACAGATCGCAACCAGTCCTGCCAAGGCACCGTTATGGGTAAATCCCACATGGTAAATAGATGGTTGAGTTTTTCTTCTGCTATTCTGCTTATGACCTTATTAGTTCAAGAGAAGATTTTACTTTCTTCCGATCGATAAAAACCCCTAGTATCGATAGAAAATGCCAGTATCAAAGGAAAAATTTACAGTCATATCTGCTGGGCTGTAGGAGTATCCGAATAAAAAGTCCATAGCAATATGGTTAATGATCCGTATTTCCAGTCCGGGTCCTGCTCCGATTGAATAATCAAAATTAGTCTCTGTGGATTCATCGTAGAACCAGAAATCATTTTGATAATAATTGAAAGCATATTGGCCGCCGGTATAAAAAAATAATTGAGTGATTTTTCCGCCTTGTATAGTGTAAAAAAAGCTCCCTCCGACAATAAAACCCTGGTTTCCGTAATCAATTGAGGGAGAAAATGTTAACTGTACTCCCAATCGGTCCGGCCAATAACGATAGGTTAATCCATAGCCCAGGGAATTGCCCAGCATTACTCCTATATTATGGCCCTTTATTTCTAAGGCTTCCTCTTGAGATTGCTGCTGTGACCAAAGAGTGGAACTTAGCAAGAAGATGCAAAGTAAGTATAATAATTTTTTCATGAAATCTCCTGATCCAATAATATATCGTAAATGCTTATATCAT
>JAQICO010000162.1 GCA_027858495.1 Spirochaetaceae bacterium | reverse complement strand
GGTAAACATTCTACGTTGTCTGTGTTCATCATTTGTTTTAAACATTAAAATCCTCCTAAAAGAATTCTAACATGGTTTTTAAAAATATGGAATTTTTAACCTTTTTGCAGGGGAGTCATCGATCTATTTCACCTCTTTTAATAATCAATAATTTCTTTAATATCGGTAATGTTCCGGTTTAAAGGGCCCTTCTACATCAACTCCAATATATGCAGCCTGATCTTTACTAAGTTTAGTAAGTTTGGCTCCAAGTTTATCCAAATGCAACCGTGCAACTTCTTCGTCCAGTTTTTTATCCAAGCGGTATACACCCACCTTCTTAGGCTTTTTCCAAAGATCCAGCTGTGCAAGTGTTTGATTGGTAAAGGAATTACTCATAACAAAGCTAGGATGGCCTGTGGCGCATCCCAGGTTAACAAGACGACCTTCAGCTAGTATAAAAACAGAATGTCCGTCAGGGAAGGTATACATATCCACCTGGGGTTTGATATTTGTTTTCTTTATTCCCGGCCATTTTTCTAATTGGGCCATTTGTATCTCATTATCAAAGTGGCCGATATTACAAACGATGGCTTGGTCTTTCATTTTACTCATATGTTCTGCAGTGATTATATCTTTATTTCCTGTGGTAGTAACATAGATATCAGCTATTGATAGAGCATCTTCAACGGGGTTGACCGTAAAACCTGCCATACATGCTTGTAATGCACAAATAGGATCAACTTCAGCAACCAAGATTCGGCAGCGCTGACTGGCTAAAGAATCAGCAGATCCCTTACCTACATCTCCAAAACCGCAGATCATTGCTGTTTTACCAGAGAGCATTACATCCATGGCTCTGCAGATACCATCCACCAAGGAATGTCGACAGCCATAAACATTATCAAACTTGCTTTTTGTGACGGAATCGTTAACATTTATAGCAGGAAATAGAAGCCGACCTTCTTCTTCCATTTGATATAAACGGTGTACTCCTGTAGTTGTTTCTTCTGATACACCAGTAACTTCGGGTACAATTTTGGTAAACCAGCCAGGCATTTCTTTTATAGTATCTTTTATTGTGGATAGAATTATCTTCTCTTCTTCGCTTCCGGGAACAACGTTTAATTCGGAAGAATCTTTTTCTCCATAAAATCCCTTATGCAGGAATAAGGTAGCATCTCCACCGTCATCCACTATTAATTGTGGACCTAAACCGTCAGGCCAAGTTAGGGCTTGTCGGGTACACCACCAATACTCTTCCAGTGTTTCACCCTTCCATGCATAAACAGGTACCCCAACATCCGCAATGGCCGCGGCAGCTTGATCTTGTGTAGAAAAGATATTACAGGAACACCATCGAACATCGGCGCCTAATTCAACGAGGGTTTCTATTAAAACTGCCGTCTGGATTGTCATATGAAGACTTCCCATAACACGAACACCTTTGAGAGGTTTTTCCTTTCCGTACTTTTCTCTTGTAGACATTAACCCAGGCATTTCTTTCTGAGCTATTTCTATCTCCTTACGTCCCCAGGCAGCCAAGGAAATATCCTTAACCTTATATGGTAAATTTTCGTAAGCCATTTTATACTCCTTTTATACCCTTCGAGCTGTAACAATCAGGGTTTTAACATTGATATTTTGTTCCTCCATGGGCAGACTTTGAATATGTATTTCATCAAAACCTGCATCATAAAGCCATTCTTCTATATTTTCCTCTTTAAAACCCAACCAGAAATCACCAAACATATCTTTAAATATTTCTTCTTCATGGGCTGCTAAATCAAAAATTAAAACCTGACCAGAACCAGGTTTAACCATGGACGCGATGTTTCTTATTACACGAGCAGGATGTGTCAAATGATGTAACGTATGGGAAAGTATAACTAAATCGTATTTCTCTGCCCAATCATTTTTTTCTTCAATATTACAAGACTCAAAGGTTAGCATCCCTTTGAATTGTTCTTCTAATTTTTTAGCCTTTTCAAGCTGTTCAGGATTATTATCAAAACCTGTTACACGATTCCCACCTTCAGCTAAAATAGCAGCTAATCTTCCAGTACCACAACCCAAATCGGCAATATTTTTATGGCTGATTAGTTGGGCAAATCCCCTTGCAGTAGCTTGCCATCCTTCTCCGGGACAGCTTTTGTCTTTTATCCTTCTATTTTTGAATTGATTTAATGATTCCTCACGCCTTCGACGTAGAATTTCTTCTAATTTTACCATATCCCCTTTTAATTCATTTTTTGCTAAAGCTCGTTGGAAAATCTCATTAAATAATGGGCCATGTACACCTTTTTTAACAAAGGAGGTTAATGAATAAAAGATCCGTTTACCTTCTTTACGGAATTTTACCAATTCAGATTTTTTTAGCAAAGAAAGTTGATTAGAAACTGCTGATTGATTCATTTCTAAAATTTCCACTAATTCATTCACAGCAAGTTCATTATCTTGTAAACAGCAGAGTATCCGGAGCCGGGTTAAGTCTCCGGTAAGCTTTAAGACATCCACTAATTCTAAAGATTTATACATACATATCATTATAACATGATTTATTGATATTGTCAAAACCCTGTCATCATTTTACCATTATATTGCTTCAATCTAATATACAAACAAGCTTGCAAACTCCCCATTATTCTGATACTTTAATATCTATGATAGATGACTTAATGAGAGAAAAATTAAACCGATTATCGGAACAGCTATCCGAGATGGAAAAAAGAATTGCAGATCCATCTTTAGTGAAGGATAATCAAAATTACAAGAAGGTGATGCAGGAATTCTCTCATATTCGTGAGACCCTGGAAGCTTATCGATCCTTTTTGCAAACAGAAAAAGAATATATTGGCGCAAAAGAAATGGTTACGGCAGAGAATGAAGGTGAAATGAAAGAAATGGCCCAGGAAGAAGCCAGATCATTAAAAGAATCCATGGAAGAACTTAGCCAGAAAATTAGAATTTTACTTGTTCCTATAGATCCTCTAGACGGCAAAAACATCATAATGGAAGTCCGTGCTGGAACAGGGGGAGATGAAGCAGCCTTATTTGCTGCAGATCTATATCGCATGTATAGCCGATATTCGGAACTGCAGGGCTGGAAAGTCGAAATACTTTCTTCCCATGAAACAGGAATAGGTGGATTTAAAGAAATTGTTTGTTCTATCAGCGGTAAGTCTGTCTATGGAGATCTGCGATACGAATCCGGGGTACATAGAGTTCAACGGGTACCCCAGACAGAATCGGGAGGTAGAATACATACCTCAGCCATAACCATTGCTGTATTACCAGAAGCAGAAGAAACCGACGTAAACATAAAAGAAAATGAGCTAAAAATTGATGTATTTCGCTCAAGCGGACCTGGCGGACAGCGAGTAAACACCACAGACTCAGCGGTACGAATAACCCATTTACCAACAGGATTGGTTGTAATTTGCCAGGATGAAAAATCTCAAATTAAAAATAAAGCAAAAGCCATGAGGGTCTTAAGAGCCAGGTTATTGGAAGCAGAAGAAGATAAAAAACAGGCCGAACGTGCCGCCAATAGGAAAAGCCAGGTAGGTTCTGGGGATCGATCAGAACGAATAAGAACCTATAATTTCCCTCAAAATCGATTGACCGATCATCGGATCAACCTAACTTTATATAAACTTGATTCTGTTTTACAAGGGGATTTAAAGGAAATTTTTGATGCTTTAAAAATCAGTGCCCAAGAAGAGTTACTGGTACAATGAGAAGAAATCTCCTATGGCACAGCACAGAGCATTTACGTTATGAGATAAGAGAAATTGTTGAATTTGCTCAAAGGGTAAATAAACTTGGTAGAAAGATAATATGGGAAAACATAGGGGATCCTATAGAAAAAGGTGAAACCGTTCCCCCATGGATCAAAGAGATTATCCGTGATGAAGTAATGAAAGACAAAAGTTACGGCTATGTTGCCACCATGGGTGAACTAAGTACAAGAGAATATTTAGCCCGTCTTAACAATGAATTTGGCGGAGCCCAGATTACAGCCGATGACATCCTTTTTTTCAACGGGTTAGGAGATGGTGTAGCAAGGATTTTTGGTTTCTTAAGAAGAGAAGCAAGGGTTCTTGGCCCATCGCCGGCATACTCAACTCTTTCTTCCGCAGAAGCTGCCCATTCAGGATATGCCCACACAACCTATAATTTAGATTGGCGAAAAGGCTGGATACCCGATCTGGAAGATATAGAGAATAAAGTAAAATATAATGATGCGATTGCAGGAATATTACTTATTAATCCGGATAATCCAACTGGTGCGGTCTACCCAAAGGATATTTTATTAGGCATGGTTGATATTGCACGGCGCTATGACCTTTTCGTTTTAAGTGATGAAACCTATGCAAATATTGTTTATCCCGGCGTTGAAACTGCCCGGTTAAGTCAAGTTATTGGAGATGTCCCGGGTATTGCATTAAGAAGTATAAGCAAAGAATTCCCTTGGCCAGGAGGCCGTTGCGGCTGGGCAGAAATTTACAATCAACACAAAGACAACGCCTTCAAAGCTTTTGTGCAAACCGTGATAGATGCTAAAAGATTAGAAGTCTGTTCTACCGCATTGCCTCAGTTGGTATTACCCAAGGTATATTCTGATCCACGATTCAAATTACATTTGGAAAAAAGGAATTCAATATATCATGACAGGGCAGAAGAAGCTGTTGGAATATTGTCGGGAATACCCGGTGTCATAATAAACAAACCCAAGGGAGCTTTTTATTTTACCCTTCTCTTTGAAAAAGTTTTGCTCAATGACAAACAGACCATGCACATAGCCGAAGAAAAGATCCGCAGTTTCATCGAAGAATCGGTAAAAGGAATGAATCCTGATAAACGATTTGTATATTATTTACTTGGTGCAAAAGGTATCTGCGTTGTACCACTTACTGGTTTCTGTACAGATTTATTTGGATTCAGAGCAACACTGTTAGAAGTAGATGATGAAAAAAGAAAAACAACTTGGGAAACCATTAAAATGGCAATTCTAGAATATCTCAATTCTTAAAATCCTATAGTAGTTGTTTCCAAGCCATGAAAAAGAGTTTTGCGATGTTAGTAAATTCGAAAAACTGGTCATGGAGGTCGTAACGGCTAAAAAATAATAAGATACATATAAATCCCCGATCCGGTCGTCTGGGATTTATATTTATTTAATTTTACCAAAATATGGTCGTAGGAATTTGAACAGTTATAATGTGGGAATCCAAGCCAAATTGATCGAAAACGATGCTGATTTAATTCGACAATAATTGCGACAGGAATTTGGGAAGGGACAGGTAATAACCTGCCTCGTAAAGATCGCAGGTGGACAGTTGGTCCATTTTCCTTTCCTTCGAGGAGGAAGACTTTGACCATGGGGAATGTTTGGGGGAGAATAGAAGTGCATGGAGGATTCCTCCTCTGTGTGGTTTTGTAAGCCTTGTTTCCGGTCGCCAAACCAGTGGAAACAGGGCTTTTTTCGGCTTCAACGAAACCGTGTCAATAGAATTGACGAAAAATCAATTCACCAGTATGATATGTCATATTGACATATCAACCAACCATTTTATGCCATAATCGTTTTCGGGTGTAAACTTCAGTTATGGTAATGTTAGAGGAGCAGGATATTTATACCCAGTTAGGTCAACAAATATCGAATGCCAGAAAGAGACTGAAAATAACTCAGGATCAATTGGCAGAAAAGGTGGGGCTCAGCCAACCAACGCTTGCGTCTTATGAAATTGGAAGACGGAAAATCCCTATTCCCATATTGCTGAAAATTACGGATTCTTTAGGTGTCGAATTAGAAGAGTTTTTCCCTTTCATGGAAAAGAAAAAGCCTGGCCCTACATCGAAAGTAGATACAGAGTTGGCTAAAGTAAAAGTGCTTCCTGCGAAACAGCAGAAAATCATTTTGGATCTGATTGAATCAGTAATAGCAAATACCCCATAATCAAAGAGAGAGGTATCAGTTGAACGTACAGGCATTACATCCCAAATATGTAACAGACGATAAGGGAATAAAGACTGAAGTCATTTTACCCATATCCGAATATTACGAACTTCTTGAGGATCTGGAAGATCTGGCTATTGTTGCACAACGAAAGGGTGAAGAAAGTATTCCCTTTGATGAAGCCATGAAGGAATTAGGCCTCCAGGATCATGTATAAAATATCCATAAAAAAATCAGCTCTAAAGGAATTGAAGAAGGTTCCCAAAAAGGAGCAGATTCTTATTTCACAGGCAATCAAGAAACTGGCGAAAGAGCCACATCCCCATGGTCATAAAAAACTGGTCGGAGCTGACATTACATACAGAATCAGAATTAGAGATTATAGAGTCATTTACAATGTTTACGATCAAGAACTTACCCTCGATGTCATAAGGGTCAATCACCGGAAAGATGTATATCGTTGATGTTTGCTCTCCCCGACCTAATGATTCAGTTAACC
>JAQICO010000019.1 GCA_027858495.1 Spirochaetaceae bacterium | reverse complement strand
ATTGTACACTGTCTTTATTGTTGGTTAGTTGGTGTCGCCAATATACTATCAAATATTTTAAATGACCCTATTTATCAAAAAGGAAGGTATAAAGTGAAAGCATTTTGGAAATGCATTGGATTTATGGCTCTTTTCCCCATGATATTCTCATGTATCGGAACAGCAGAAGACAATCCCTCTGGCAGTGAAACAATTGAAACAAACCAAGAGACTGTCGAAATGGACAATAATTGGGAAGAAGACTGGACCATGATTTGGAATGACGAATTTGACGGAGAAACCCTGGATCCAACGAAATGGAACCTGGTCACAGGAAACGGATTTTTCGCGGGTGATCAATGGGTTTCCGGCTGGGGAAACGGAGAGCTGGAATACTATACGGACAGGGAAGAGAATCTACTGCTTGAAGATGGAAAACTCATTATTCAAGCATTAGAAGATAACTACAGGGGGGAAGCCGGAGGAGCCATGGAAGATTTTCAGTATACCTCTGGAAAACTCACCACAGAAGGACTTGCGCAGTGGACCAATGGCCGCTATGAGATTCGTGCGAAATTACCCAGAGGCCGGGGATTCTGGCCTGCCTTCTGGCTATACCCCGAAGAGAATACCTATGGCGGCTGGGCCGCTTCTGGAGAAATAGATATTTTAGAAGCCTGGGGCAGTGATCCTACAAAGGTATCCGGCGCCCTGCACTTTGGCGGCCAATGGCCCAACAACAAACACACCGCCAACAGTTACTGGCTGCCACCGGGTCAAACCACCAGCCAATGGCATACCTATGCCCTGGAATGGGAACCCGGAGAAATCAGATGGTACGTGGATGACAAATTAATGCAGACTCAAAACCGCTGGAGTAGCGGCAATATAATGGAACCGGAACCCTATCCTGCGCCCTTTGATCATGATTTCTTTCTTATACTTAATCTGGCTGTGGGCGGGCATTTCGATGGAAATCCCGATAGAGATACCCCCTTCCCCAGCCGTTATGAAATCGATTATGTCCGGGTTTATGAACTAACCGGCCGTCCCTACAGAGAAGCTGTAAAGCCCGAGGTGGATATGGACATTCGTCCTGACCATGCCAGAAAAGCCCTGATGGACGGAAACGATGTATACAACAGTGCCTTCGATATGGACGATCCCAATGTTGAAGGTATTGAAGGAGTACCAGGTAGCGATTATTGGACCTTCTTAGATTTAGAAACCTTTGGGGGAGATGGTGAATTATCCATAGAAACCATAGATCTAATTCGATATGCCCGGTTGGATATCACAGAGCCTGGAAATAAACCCTACTCTATACAGCTGATACAGTATCTTCCCATAATAAAGGGTCACCGCTACCGACTGTCCTTCGATTCCTTCGCTGCGGCGCCAAGGGAGTTTCAAATGAAGATAAATGGTGATGAAGACAACAGCTGGGCCACCTATTCAAATGTAGAAACCGTTGAATTGACCACAGAGCCTCAGACCTTTGTCTATTATTTCATCATGGAAGAAGAAACAGACCCGGAAGCACGTTTGGAATTTAACACCGGTTTAAATAGCAGTACAACCTGGATCGGCAATATCAGACTGGAAGATATGGATGGTTAAGGATTTTTAATTCCTAATAAATGGGGGGCTGGCCAAATCTGGCCAACCCCCTTTTCATATTAATAGATCCTTCTTTCACGCTTACAAAGGGTCTGTCGCAAAAGCCCCCTTTAACCCTGATACTGCGTTGATTTTCGGCACTGGCTACTCATGTAGTACCTCTACACTGCGTTGCCGGTTCAAAAATCGCCTTGTCTCAGAACTAAATCATGACTTTTGCGACAGCCCCTCCCATAAAGAACAGCTACGCCATTGGGTTACACAAAAACATAATCTTTTGTGACATTAATCACTGAATCAGATTTATACTGCCAATATACTATTAACACAAATCTTAACCATGGAGTTAGAAATGAAAAACAAGTTCAATGAAGTGGCTGCTGCTATACTCTTTCTTGGAGTACTAATCCTGTTCCCCAATTGTCAGAGCGTAGAAGGCAACCGTGAAATGACCGATGCCCAAGGAAGTGATATGGAAAAACCAATTTATGATTATGTAGAAGGCTGGTATGACAAAGATCCAGATAGAATGAGCCAAGGCCTGCACCCGGACCTGGCAAAACGATCCATCGATGCAAATCATCCCAACGGAATAAACAGTATAGACTTATCCACTCTTTTGGATATTGTTCCTCAATATGGTGGACAAAATGGCAATGAGAGAAAAATCAATATAGAAATCCTAGATGTTCATGGGAATATTGCAACCGCCATGGTTACCAGCAATGACTTTGTAGACTATGTACATCTGGCTTTTATGGACGATCAATGGTGGGTGATTAATGTTCTTTGGGAATACATAGGGCAGAACGCCCATGAATTAAACGATCAATTAACCCAGTCCCTGGAAAAACCTGTTTTGGACTACGTGGAAGGCTGGTACGATAAGGATACAGATCGAATGTCCCAGGGTTTACACCCGGATCTGACTAAACGCAGCATAAATCCTGAAAGTCCAGGCGGACTGGATCAATTTACCTTAAGCTCCTTATTAGAAATAGTACCCATCTATGGCGGGCAAAACGGAGAGGAAAGGACCATAGATATTGAAATCCTTAATGTCCAGGAGAATATAGCCTCTGTAAAGGTGACTTCCAATGCATTTATCGATTACATTCATCTAGGCTATTGGGATGATCAATGGTGGGTTCTAAAT
>JAQICO010000212.1 GCA_027858495.1 Spirochaetaceae bacterium | reverse complement strand
ATTTAGAACTGGGTCTACGTGCCTGTCTTTGGTCCCGGGTGGCCAGTCGTGTGTTTTTGGAATTATCCTCCTTTACCATGAGTAAAGAAGAGCATCTATACGATAATATGGTGGAATATTCCTGGGAAAAGATTTTTTCTCTGGAGAGCACCTTCGCTTGCCGTTTTACCATGCGCGGTCAAAATCCTATTATCAATCCCCGTTTCGCCTCTTTAAAACTTAAAGATGCTGTGGCCGACCGTTTCAGGAAGGTCTACGATAGCAGGCCCAATGTGGACCGTGAGAATCCAGATATTAACATAAGCGGTCACTGGGAACGGGATAAATGTCGAATATATATTGATTTATCGGGCCAACCCCTATCGGTACGGAATTACCGAAAAGACAAGGGGATAGCCCCTATTCGAGAAAATCTTGCAGCTGCACTGTTATTACGAAGCCACTGGCCGGAAAAGGCCAAAGAGGGCCATGGATTTTGGGATCCCTTCTGCGGGAGTGGAACCATTGTGGTGGAAGCCGCTCTTATGGCTGCCGATCAAGCCCCGGGAATGCTGCGCCGACGATGGGGTTTTAAACATTGGCTGGGCTTTGATTCCGATCTGTGGAACGATCTAATGATAGAGGCCCGGGAACGTGCGGAGAAGGGCAAAGAAAATCTACCACCCATGGGGGGGTCCGATAAGGATGATCAGGTTCTTAGCAAGGCTGAGGGTAATGCTCGTCGGGCCGGTTTTAATCTTTCCTTTTTACATTCACCCCTGGATGAACTTATAGAAAAACATGGCCCCATTGTGGACAAGGGGCTCATACTGACCAATCCACCCTACGGGCAGCGTCTAGAAGAAAGGCATGGTTTAGAAGGGCTGTACAAATCTCTGGGTGATTTCTATTTAGAACAGTTGCCCATCTGGGAAATGGCTATAATCACCAGCGAAAGAGAACTTTCCTATGCTACGGGTCTAAGAGCTCAGGGTGTACACCGTTTTGACAATGGTTCTCTCTCCTGTGAATTGAGCCATTTTTCCGATCCTGCAAACCATAAATTTGTTTTTCATGTATCTGTATCGGGGGAACAGTTTCAAAACCGTTTAGATAAAAATCTTAGCCGTATTCAGCGCTGGGCGGAGAAAAATGAGGTGAGCTGTTACCGTATTTACGATGCCGATCTGCCGGATTATAACTTTGCCTTGGATTTTTATCAGGGTAAATGGATCAATCTTCAGGAATACGTTCCTCCTGGAATCGTGGATCAGAAACAGACCGATAAACATATCCGTGAGGCCATTGAGGTTCTCCAACATACATTGAAGCTGCCAAAATCATCCATCTATGTGAAACAAAGAAAAAGTCAGACCCGTAGTATACAATACGATCGTCAGGACCATAAAGGTCAACGTTTCCGCATTGCGGAAAACGGTTGTTATGGCTGGACGAATTTTCAGGACTATCTGGATACGGGAATCTTTTTAGATCACCGTCCCATACGTAAATATATTAAAGAACATGCCAAGGATACTTGGTTTCTCAATCTCTTTTCCTATACCGCAACCGCATCGGTGGCTGCGGCCACTGGCGGGGCATCGCTCTGTGTTTCTGTGGATACCTCAACCACCTATTTGGATTGGGGTAAGGATAATTTCCGGGTTAACAAAATTCATCCACAGGATCATGAGTTTATCAAGGACGATGCCATGGCTTGGCTGAAGAAGGAAAAACGCAGCTATCATATGATCTTTGTGGATCCGCCTACCTTTTCTAATAACAGTACCCAAAAACGGAAATTTGATGTACAGAAGGATCATATTAACCTGCTGAATCTCTGTTACCGACGATTAAGACCCGGCGGAACGCTGATCTTCTCAAATAACTTCAGGCAGTTTGAAATGCAGTATCAGTGTCGGGACGGAGAAATGGAAGAGGTCACCAGCTGGTCAATCCCTGAGGATTTCAGCAGGGGTAAACGAATACACCGCTGTTGGATTATTAAAAAGCCATTAAAAGATTAAAAAATGGGTTAAAATCAGAGAATAATCCTTTGAGAACTTGTTTTTTTTTGTAGCTGTGATAATTATAATACCGTTGAGCGCTACACTCCAGACAATGCAGCCGGCCTGTATGTGCAAAATGTCGTCTGGTCTGTGAGTGGGAAGCCGCTCTTTTTTTCAACCTACCCAGTGAATTGACTTTTTTGCTCATTTAAGGTAAAAAAAACTATGAAACAACCCAAGTTGCAGAATTTAACATCTGTAGTGGTCCTCGTCGTGGTATCTCTGATCGTCAGAGATTAAAAAACGGGGTGGGTGAAACAATATTGTAATAACCAACCCCGTCTTAGACGGGGTTTTTTCATTTAAGGAGCAATAGATGAAGGCTGTGGAATTGGAAAAGAATTATAATCCGGCGGATTTTGAAGACCGGATTTACCAGTACTGGATGGATGGTGGTTTTTTTAAGCCCTGCGAAGATAATGGTAAGGACCCCTTTGTGGTGGTCATTCCTCCTCCCAATGTCACTGGTGTTCTTCACATGGGACACGGTCTGAATAATTCTTTGCAGGATGTGATTATCCGTTATCAGCGAATGAGCGGTCGTCCTACCCTTTGGGTTCCCGGTACGGACCATGCGGGTATCGCCACCCAGAATGTGGTGGAGCGGCGCCTGTTGAAAGAGGGCAAAAGCCGTCACGATTTAGGCCGTGAGAAATTCATCGAGACAACCTGGAAAGTTAAAGAGGAGCACCACAGCATCATCACCAAACAGCTGATGAAGATCGGTGCCTCCTGTGATTGGAGCCGGGAACGGTTCACCATGGATGAAGGACTTAGTAAAGCCGTCCGAGAGGTTTTTGTCACCCTCTACGAAAGAGACAAAATTTACCAGGGAGAATACCTGGTAAACTGGTGCCCCAGCTGCGGAACCGCCTTGGCCGACGACGAAGTAGATCATGAGGAACTACAGGGTAAGCTATACCACATTCAATATCCTCTCTCCGATGGTTCCGGGCACATTCAAGTGGCCACCACTCGACCGGAAACTATGTTTGGCGATTCTGCCGTGGCGGTTCATCCTGAGGATGAACGATATACCCATTTGGTGGGTAAGACCGTTGATCTTCCTTTGACTGATCGAAAAATAAAGATCATCGCCGATACCTACTGTAAGATGGAATTCGGTTCCGGTGCTGTTAAAATGACTCCCGCCCATGATCCCAACGACTGGGAAGTGGGGGAGCGCCATAACCTGGAAAAAATAAATATCCTCAATCCCGATGCAACCCTAAATGACAATGTCCCCGAAGCCTTCAGGGGAATGAATGTGAAGGAAGGACGAAAGGCCACCCTTAAGGCCCTGGAAGAGGGGGGATTTTTGAAGGGACAGCAGGAACAGCCCCATCAGGTAGGTCATTGTTACCGATGCAAAACCGTGGTTGAACCCTATATGTCTCTACAATGGTTTGTCCGTATGGATGAAATGGGAAACAAGGCCATGAAGGCATGGGAAGAGGATCGCATTCGTTTTTATCCCAAGAAATGGGAGAATACCTACACTGCGTGGCTGCGTGGAATTAGAGACTGGTGTATAAGCCGGCAGCTCTGGTGGGGTCATCGAATTCCCGCATGGACCTGCTCAGACTGTGGTGAAATCAGCGTAAGCCGAACCGATCTGGAGAGCTGCCCCAAATGTGATAGCACGAATATTCAGCAGGATCCAGATGTACTGGATACCTGGTTCAGTTCCTGGCTCTGGCCCTTCAGTACCCTGGGCTGGCCGGAACAAACTGAAGATCTGCGACGTTTTTTCCCCACCAGCACCCTGGTGACCGGTTACGACATCATCTTTTTCTGGGTGGCCAGAATGATCATGGCCTCCGAAGAATTCCTGGGTCAGGTACCCTTTCGGGATATCTATATGACCGGATTAGTCCGCGATGAAAAGGGCCGAAAGATGTCCAAATCCCTGGGCAACGGCTTAGATCCTCTGGAAATCGTGGATAAATACGGTGCCGACGCCATGAAATTCACCCTGGCCTTTCTATCTGCCCAGGGTGAGGATATTCCCGTGGGCATGGATTCCTTTGGAATCGGTTCCCGGTTCTGTAACAAAATATGGAATGCCGCCCGGTATATCCTTATGAATCTGGAGGGTTGTGACCTGGTGGATGCAGCAACCCTGGAAGCCGGCAAAAAGGGTATGGACCG
>JAQICO010000280.1 GCA_027858495.1 Spirochaetaceae bacterium | reverse complement strand
CCATATTTCTATGTTGTTTAGAATTAGGATCATCTTCAAAAAATATTGCGGCTGGTATATAAATTGCCAGTTTTATTTTAACGACAGATCACTCAGCTGGTTGGGGGAATTAAGACTTGTCATTTTAATTTAGACGATTTTTATAACAGGGGCAATTTTCTAAGCTTTTTTTACCTTCTTCAGCTTACATCTATCATTTTAGGCACATTCTAAACATAAATAACTCTTTATGATCTATTTTACTTTGACAGGAAATATAACTTCTCCTATCATTATTTCTTGGAGGATTATATAGAATGTTTAATAATTTTAATGCGCAACGAACTGTTATGATTTTTTCTGCACTGCTTTTATTCGCATGTGCCGGAACACCTAAGGAAATTCCCCTAACCCCTTTGACAGAAGAAAAGGAACTGGATTTTACAAATTTAGTTTGGAGTGATGAATTTGACGGAGAAGGGCTAAACCTTGAAAATTGGGAATATATGATTGGAGACGGTACTACCTATGGTCTGCCTTCCGGTTGGGGTAATAATGAGGCTCAATATTATACTGACGATCCCAAAAATATCCGAATTGAAGACGGAGAATTGGTTATTACAGCTATAAATGAAAGTTATCAAGGTAAAAATTTTAGCTCAGCCAGAATCAGATCCAATGAAAAGGAAGATGTTCTATTCGGACGCATTGAGGCTCGTATAAAACTCCCCGGCGGAAATGGAATCTGGCCAGCCTTCTGGATGTTGCCCACCGATTGGGTTTACGGCGGTTGGGCTGCCAGTGGAGAGCTTGATATAATAGAACTCTTCGGAAGTCTACCTCATACGGCTGTGGGAACTATTCATCAGGGAGGGACATGGCCAAATAACAGCTACCGTTCCGGTAGACATCGCGTTGATCCAGAGACCCCCTTCTCCGATGACTATCATGTCTATGCAGTGGAATGGGAACCCGACGTAATTCGCTGGTATGTGGACGATGTAATGTATACAGAAGCGCCCAGTGATGAGTGGTTTGTCTTGAACGAAGAAGGGGATGATGTTCTTGAGAATGTAAGAGCACCCTTTGATCAACGTTTTCATATGCTTCTCAACCTAGCTATTAATGGTTCAGAGTACAAGGAAGTGGATGAAACAACACCATTGCCTGCTGTGATGCGTGTTGATTATGTGAGAATCTACAGATAAATTGTTAATATCACCGCCTCTAATCCTTGGGGCGGTGATATTAAATGGGGAACGGGATTCTTACTCCTTCCGCATGGTAGCAGGAAAAACCAATCCAGCCAGCAAATATAGAACCATTACTAAAATCAACACCATATGAAAGCCGTAGGTTAGGGAAATCATGGTGGTTAGTACCGAACCTGTTACAGACAAGGCACCATTTACCCCCCAGGCCCAAGGAAGGATTCCAGGACGATGTTGAGAAACCTGACTTAATCCCGTTGGGAAAAACATACCCATAAAAAAGGCTGATGGTGCTATAAACAAAATGGTTAACAACATCTTCAATATAAAGGGTAATCCTAATAACCCTCGTAATATCATGGGCATCAAAAGAAGGTAAAAAAGCATACTTCCCGCCACTGCCCAAGAAGCCCTTTTTATTGATCTAGCAGGATTCTCCTTAAACCGGGAGCTATATAGACTACCCAAACCTGAAATAATTAACATGCTGGTAATAACGATACTAGTGGAATAAATGGGATTCCCCAAAAAGAACACCAGTTTCTGCATTAAATATATTTCCACAAACATAAATGCAAGTCCCAGACAGACAAAATAAACAATAATTCCACCTGTACCTTTACGTTTTGAAAAGAGTTCCTTCCATCGTGTAGCCATGGGAATTAAAATAATCAACAAACCGAAGATCAGAGACATTCCCAGAGTGGCTAAATTCATCATATATCCCCATTCTTCAGGAATTTGTCCCATTTTACCTTGAAATAGTTTTCGGTTGCTCCACTTAAAATATCCCGTATAATAGGGTCGATTATCCCTGGCGGGACGGATATCAAAGACATAGCTTTTATATAATTCATCCTCCCGATCATTTAAGATCCAGCGGACCACCATTCCATAGAGCTCTGCCGGAATTAACGCAGGAGCATTGAGCATATCACCGCCATCTTCAGGATTATCGGCAAATTGCAGGCTGTATTCCTGCAACAGAGCAGCCTCATCACCCAAATCCGTTACCATTCCTGGATAATAACTGACGTCAAAGCTCATTTTACGGTTATAGCGGTTTAGGCGATCAATTTCATCGGCGGTGAATGGACTATTCTTAATAAGCACCGTTGCGGTTGAATAGAGCATACTAAAAACATAGATATGCTGACCAGGATTATCCACGCCATGGAGTTCCAAGGCTTTAAGACATGTACTTAATAAACGGGGTACATTTCTTGGAGGGGATAATCGGTTCCATACGGTTACTGAAAAAATACCGTCATCCTTCAAAGCGGAAAGATAATCTTGGAACCCTTCGGCGGTATAACCGTAGTTTTCCATTAGAGGATAACCACCGGTGCTGGATAATCCAACGGAATCTGTAAGGCTCATTTCCACTATGTCGTAACGATTTTTAGTACTTCGACTAAAGGCTCTTGGTTCATCTTTATGTACTTGAACCACAGGATGGTGCAGGAAGTCTCCGTTAAATTCTTGAAAATATTCATTGTTCATCTGCAGATCCATTATATTTCTGCTGGACTCTACCACATCCACCTGAACAGGGTCATGATGCAGCGCAGTATGAACTCCAATACCTCCACCCAGTTGTAATACCAGTACCGATGGATTCTCCTTCAACAAATAAGGGGCATTCATTGGTAAAAAATCAATGTATCTGCTTTCTTCTTCGGCTAAGGCTCCCATCATTCCAATGGGACCACCCCCGTCAATATAGAGTCCAAGAAAGGCTTCTTTGGGCATTCGATCCAGATAAAAGAAGGCATTATCACTTAATCCTGGAGCAAAATGGAAAAAACTGCTTTTAAATACACGGAATTCCCCTTCCGGCCCCATGGAACTATAAACCTCTTCTGAATCGGGGAACTGCCGGGCATAACTTATGCCTTTATATTCAGAGATAGAGATTTGCCCCAAAAAGGCTAAAAGGAAACAGGACGCAAACATTACCAAGGTCAAGAGAATCGTTTTATTTCGTGAAATAAAGACTCTAGATTTTTTTTCATTCCATTGAAATAAAACAGCCAGAGTCGATAAGCCAGCTATAATCAAAAGCGGTAAGATAATCATATCTGTAGGCAGAAAAAATAGGGTTAATAGCAGTATAAATCCACCCAAGCCGGAGCCGGCCATATTCCAGAAGTATAATTTATGAATCACTTTGCTATAACCAATAAACATGGTACTTATAAACAGGGCAGAGATGAAAAAAGGTACCGCATAAATAAGGTAATAGACTCCAATCCACCATAGCTGTTCAGGATTACTGGCAATCATTACCGGATTGAAGGGAACCTTCTGGGCTAAAATATGGGCAAGAGCCATGGCAGGCAGCTGAAGACCGGCGGTCCATTGCAGCCATCCATCGATATTAGCCTTTACCCGTTTACTTAGAAAGGTCAACAGTGTCCCTGCCATACCAATTCCAAGTAAAGCTATGCTGATAACCATGGAGCCAAAGGTAGACCAACTGCCCACAGCAAAACTGCGCATAACAGCCAATTGATAGGCGATACTGGTGGCTGAAAGCATCATTAATGCCGCCATTCGTATATTAATAATATGTTTTTCCTGAAGTTTATTTAAAAATAACAATGGATTCTCCTGATAACTTATTATGAAAATCTCGATCTCATTATGCCGATCGAACAATACAAACTCTATCGGATACAGGAGGTTTAGTCAATTTAACAGTGGATTTAACAGTGGATTTAACAGGGCTATTCCAGGGAATGTCTATTCTTCTAAAAAGCCTAATAATAACGAATCCATGGGTGGAAGACTTTCCAAGATTTCCCTTTCATATGCCTTTAATTTATTCAGTACATCCTGTTTACGGGAAAGATCAAAATCATTAAAATATTTCAGCCGTCCATCTTCCAAAAGCTTTGTTAATTGCCGTGTTTTTATATTTGGATCAAATAAACTATACTCATAAAGAGAGACTCCATAAAGCCCCCGATCATCGTAGTAAAAAAAAAGTTCTTCCAAAGGACTAAGTGCCATAAAATCATCCACATAAAAAGATAAACGTAGCTGAGGTTTTCCTTGTTCGTCATAATGAAACTGATATAAATATTCTGGATCATTGTGGACATAGGATAGAGCTTCTTCCATTCCCCATTGTCCAAATAAAACCTCAGTATAGCTTCCTATACTCTGAGCCTCATCTAAGCTCAATTCCATACTCATATATGGGGGATTATCAAACCCCTGAGGATCATTAAAAAAGAAAAAATCCTTCCAATACTGCTGAGCTGTAAGTCCTTGTAAGACAAATATAACTATAGCAAGTATTAAATTGAGCTTTAACATAGCAATAATATATCTCCTTTTATGTGATTTATCAATAAGGATTATTTGGAGCCTACTCATTGGATTCATTAATTAAGCCAATAATCAGGCAATTTCCTCCCATTTGACCAATATAATGATACTCTTTTGATAATTCTTATATATTTTCTGACCACAGTTGAGGAGATTTAATATTTTGTGTATAATAATCTGCTATGAATCAAGCCCCCATACCTCCCCTGATTGTTCAAGGGGATCAAACTTTACTCCTGGACGTACATAGTCCATTATTTCAAGAAGCTAGAGAGGAACTATCTCCCTTTGCAGAATTGGAGAAATCTCCTGAACATATGCATACCTACCGGATGTCTCCCCTTTCTCTTTGGAATGCAGCTTCCATGGGAATGAAGGAACAGCAGTTAGAGGACATACTCAATAAATATTCACGCTATGCTGTACCTGAGGTAGTGTTGCAATATGCTCAGGGGATTTTATCACGCTGGGGTAAAATCCATCTGCAACCTACCGAAGAAGAAAATGTACTCTATCTTAAGGTGGATGACCCCTATCTACATCGAGAGATTTCTGCCCATAAACGCTTAAAGAAGTATTTAACTCCATCGGAGACAGGGTTTTTTCTAGATATGCTTAATCGGGGTTCGGTTAAACTGGAAATGATTAAACTGGGATATCCTGTGGATGATCTAGTCCCCCTGAGGGATGGGGATCCTCTAAAAGTTCAATTGAAGGAAAAACTATTCAATGGAAGGGATTTTGTCATCAGGGATTATCAACAGGATGCTCTCAACGCTTTTGTAGGTAAAGGTGGCCCCGGTACCGGATTTGGGACCGTGGTAATGCCCTGTGGTTCTGGAAAAACCGTAGTGGGTATCGCTGTTTTGGCTGCTCAAAAAACACATACATTAATAATTACTCCCAATGTTGCTTCTCTGCATCAGTGGCGTGACGAAATATTAGAAAAGACAGATCTTACGGTGGACGATCTTGGCGAATACTCCGGTGACAATAAAACCATCAGACCGGTAACTCTGGCTACCTATCAGGTACTTGTATGGCGTAAGAATCGCCTGAGTGATTTTCCCCATTTCCGTGTATTCCATCAAGCCAATTGGGGATTGATAATTTACGATGAAGTTCACCTGCTTCCCGCTCCGGTTTTTAAAGTGACCGCAGAAATTCAGGCTATGCGTAGATTAGGCCTTACGGCTACATTAGTTAGGGAGGATGGTGCTGAAGAAGATGTATTTTCCCTGGTAGGCCCCAAAAGGTATGATATCCCATGGAAACAGCTTGAACAGAAAGGCTGGATAGCCGAAGCCTATTGTCACGAGATCCGTATAGAATTGGATGATGATGAAAAACTTAATTATGCAGTGGCGGACCGTCGAAAGAAATATCGTTTGGCGTCGGAAAACCATCGCAAATTTGAAATAACCCAGGCGTTGATAGAAAAACACAAGGATGACTTAGTGCTGGTAATTGGTCAGTATATAGATCAGCTAAATAAAATCGCCAAAATACTCAATGCTCCTTTGATTACCGGAAAGGTAAGTAATAAAGAAAGAGAGAAAATATATTCCAGTTTCAAAAAGGGTGAAGTTCCGGTAATTGTGGTCTCTAAAGTGGCCAATTTTGCCATTGATCTGCCCGATGCATCGGTGGCAATACAACTGTCAGGTTCTTTTGGATCCCGCCAAGAAGAAGCCCAACGTTTGGGTAGAATCTTACGGCCTAAAAAAAAGAATTCACATTTTTACAGCCTGGTTTCACGGTTTACCGTAGAAGAAGAATACGCCCAGAACCGCCAGAAGTTCCTTACAGAACAGGGCTACAAATATCATATTGAGATCTGGGATCAATTTAGGGAGAAATTATGAAAAAATGGGAAGGCTGGTTAGCCTCTTTAAATGACAAGGCTTTTTTTGAATTGTACCGCCACTATATAGGAAAGGTAAAAACCCCCTATCACAAACAAGATTTGATGCAGGATTTTATAAGCTGGATTAAAGCCGATGAAAATCAACAGGCAATTGTTGAACTTCTGGATTCTGAGGAAGCGGCTCTTCTATGTTTAATCTATTACCAGCAGCCAATAACCCCCTTGGATTTAAACGCATTGATGTTGCAGAATTGTGATAAGCTGGTGCTTAATCTCCAAGAACGTTTACTTATCTTTAATCTTGAAGGACATATTCAGATTAATCCCTATTTAAAGGGTATTCTAGTGGAAAAGGATATTCTGCATCCCCAACGTATCCTAAATATTCAAGAAGCCTCCCTGGGACACATGGGTTTTACAGCCGATGATAATTTTCTTACAGCCCTATTGATTTTCTTAAACAGGGATGATCGCGTTTTTGTAAATGATAACCAATTAAGCAAACGGATCATCCAGGATTTTAAGAAAACCTTTACTCATCTGATCACAGATATAGATGAATCCATGTTATATCCCTGGATTAAAGGCTTTTTAAAATTGGGACTTCTTGATAAAAAGGATGATATGCTATTGCTGGGCAGTAAAAAAGATCTGAAAACCTTTTCAGAATTATCTCCCCTTCAAAGAAGCTGGAACATTGTTTTATCCCTTTGCCCAATAGATCTGCAAGATATTTCGATACAAATAATTCAATGGATAATAACCTGGGACAAAGGTAGTTTTACATTGGACGACTGGAAAAAAATGGTAATATTTTTCCATCCCAATGCCCGGGCAGAGCAACTTAAACAATGGGAGATTTTCGGTAAAAATTTAATTTCTCTTGGATTTCTTAAATCCAGAGGTCAAAGGCTTTTTCCCCAGGTTCAATGGCTTAAGGAAAAGGAAGAACCAACTGTTCCACCTCTGCTGCAGCCTAATGGGGATTTCCATTTGACACCGCAAACACCCTTTTGCTGGATTTTACCCTATACCACGGAAATTACAGGACTTGGATCTTTTTTACAATGCACGGTAAGCCGTAGAAGTTTTGAAAGGGGCTGCAAGTATCAACTTAGGGCCGATCTATGGATTAAATCCCTGGAAGATCTCACTGGTTCCCCCCTGGATTCAAGTTTTGCAACCCTGGTAAAAGAATGGGACAAGGAATTTTTTGCCATGGATATATTCCCCACCTATTTGCTGAGTCTTTCAGATAGTACTGCAGGTCTGCTACGAAAATCTGATAGTTTAGCCCCCTATATATTAAGAGAATTAGGGGATAACCAATGGTTGATGAATTGGGAACAGCGGGATCTCTGGCAGGAAGAACTACACCGTTTAGGCCTGAGTTTCTATCCCCCCGATGAGCGACATTCCCAATTCACCCCCTTGAATATGGAACAACAAAGGAATCATGGAAAAGGGGTTGTCCTGAAGGTTCTAGAACCATTAAATCCTGCAAAATTGATGTCGTTGGATCATTGGCAAGATAATCTTGATGCTGCAGCCTATGGAGAATTGATCAGCAGAAGAGATCGAAAATTGATCCTAAACAATATGACTGTAAATGAAGAATTATTAAAGGGGGAAGTTCGACAAGCCCGTGGATTGGATTATAATGCAAAAATCCGTCTATTGGAAACTGCGTTACAACCTCCAAAGGAAAGAATAATCCTTCGACTCCCAGGAGAAGAACTGGAACCTAAAGAATTAGAACTTGATCCCATAGAGTTGATTAAAAAAGGCGCAGAGTCCATCCTTAGGGCCTTAAATCTTGAAACAGATAAGGAAGAAGAGATCGCAGTTCGAAAGATGCTGCTGATTCAAAGATTTCCGAAATCCTTAATATAACAGGAGGAGCAAGATGAATAAAAATAAACTACCCAAGGGTTCTATTTGGTTGATAACCGCTTCGTCCATGTTAGCCATGGCTGCCCTGGGAGGAGCTGTATTGTTTATTTGGTTAATTCTGTCTATCAAGCTCTAGGGTAAAAAGTTTAAACTGCAACCTAGCCTGTTCTTCCAACATAGGGAAACCTCCTAGTGTGACTGCCCCGGCTTTTTGAGCTCGTTTCATCAACCTGGTTTCTTCGGGATTATAGATGATATCGTATAACATCTCATCGCCTTGGAAATCATAAAAAGCTAGAGGGTTTCCATCTATCAGAGGAGACATCCCAACCCCGGTTGTTTGAACAATTATTTTTCGGTGTTCTTTTATTTTTTCCAGACTGTCTTTATTTAATGGAGCCCACTTCTGTTCAAACTCCTCTGCCAAGGCCCTGGCTTTTTCTTCCGTTCTATTAAGTATTAATAAATCGGCACCGGCTTCAACCAAGGCAAAAACAACTCCGCGGGCTGCTCCTCCAGCTCCAATCACTGTGACCTTCACATCTAATAAATCACTGCACGCCATCTTTTCCAACAGTGGTTTTAGAAAACCAGGAGCATCGGTATTTTCTCCCTTCCAAGAGCCTTTATCTTTATACAGAGTATTACATGCACCTATACGATCCACTCTATGGGAGTGTTCATCGCTGTATGTAATTACATCAAGCTTATAGGGTATTGTTACGGATAAACCTTGAAGGGGCAGATAATCTTGAAGGTATTTTAGACTTTTTATATCATCTAAAAGAAAAGGTACATATACTGCGTTATAACCATCATTTTTTAACCAACGATTATGAATATGAGGAGATCTACTATGTCCTAGAGTATTCCCAATGATACCTAAAACCTTCCATTTATGGTCCAGCTCTTTAAAACGGTATAATTCACATAGGGTTTTTGCATCTACTTGACCAGGCGCAGCAAGATTAGCAGCAGTTAATGGAGAAACATAACTTAAATGATTGGAATAAAGAGGACCTAAAATACGGCTGAAAAATCCTTGGGCCCCCATGGCAAGAACAATAGACTGATCTCTATAATCATTACAGTAAATTTCCAGGAAGTTTTTATAATCCTGAGGATTTTTTAAAGTTACAGCACATTTAGATATTTCATTTTTGTCCACATTTTTCAGGAAAGAATTCAAATCCTTTGGAAGTCCTTCAAAATCATGGATAGATCTAATAATTTTTATTTTATTAAGGGCGGCACGTTGGGTCCATTTTTTATCGGTCAGATCTCTTTCTAAGTCGACGTATTGAACCGGTAGTTCCATCAAATCCCATAATAGCTGTTGTCTAAAAGTTTCTTGATTATTTGTAAAGAAACCTCCATCTTCTGTTCTACGGCAGGTGATAATTAATGGAATAGAACATTTATTCACAAAATTCGAAATCTTCTGAACATCCCATTGTTCAAGACAATCTACTCTTAGTTCTGCCATATCGATCCACAGCTTATCCAATTCTATGTAATTGAGGTTTTCCTTCAGTGTTTTTCCATTTAGGCATAGACAAATCCGGTTCATTAAAAATCACTCCTATAAAATATCAGCTTTTCAACCATGGAATTTTCATCCAGATAAAACCTAGCCTCCACAGGGAAACCTATATCAGGCATTTGGTAAAGAAACATGTCTTCGGTCTGCAAAAAAGGCGCCCCAAGCTGAATGATCACCTCTGCAGCTGATTCCCCCAGGGTGATTCCCCATATTTTTTCAGTCCATCGACTATCCAAGGCAATTTGCCAAACCCTATCATCGTACCAAAATAGTTGAGCACCATTGATATGTTCTGTCATGACAACCGGATATTCGGAATCTCCTGATACAGGTTTCAGAGACTCTGGATTTCCCAAAAGAGTCCAGGCCTCGGAGGGCGTGAGCCCTAACATTTCAACTGTTTTACTCTGACGATATCCCAATGGATCGAAGGACCATAACAAGGAACAATGAAGAATTAAAAGCAACAATATAGGGCTTTTCATCTCTAACATTATACAGATATGCCCCTTAATGTGTCCAATCTAAAGCTTGTTTTTTACAGATATTTGGTAATTTTATGCATCAATTCACTAACATTGAGTATCTTTGATCCATGAATTATAGAGGGTTTTTTGAAAAACGTATAAACCGTTTTGTGGTACAACTTAAGCTATTCCATCAAAAGGGTGAAACGACAAGGGTATATATTCCAAATCCAGGGAGACTTTGGGAGCTTCTCTACCCAGGAACTGAACTACTATTAAAAAAGAATAGTTCTGCTAATAAATATAACTATAGTATAGAAGCAGTATATAAAGAGGGGCAGCTTGTTTATCTACATACCCTAAAAAATAATGACCTTGCAGAACATCTCTTAAAAAATAAAAGAATACCCGGACTAGAAGAATTTCATATTATAAAAAGAGAAGTAAAATCGCCCATAACTACAAGTCGCTTTGATTTTTTGCTAGAAAAACAAGGGCAGCGATGTTATCTCGAAGTAAAAAGCTGCTCCTTATTTCAAGGGGATATGGCCATGTTTCCCGATGCTCCC
>JAQICO010000355.1 GCA_027858495.1 Spirochaetaceae bacterium | reverse complement strand
ATTCCAGCTGCTTCTCCATGGGTAGAATAGAAACTCTTACTACGATTTATTCTAAAGGGCTTCATAAAATTATGCCAAAAGGAATAAACAAAAAATCGATTCATGGAGTTGCTCATATTTCTCGCAAACTGAAGAGTTTCTCGTACATGCTCGGCCTGGTCTTTACGTATCTGTCGATCTATATAATTACATGGGAACAATTTATTGCTTGTATTCCTCTCTTCCTTAGAATTGGTCTTACGATGAATAACCTTCTTCATTTTAGGGTGCTTTGTAAATTGATAATGGTATATTTTGTTTTCATCGGTATCCAGAATCAATTCTTTATTAGAGCTTCGGTCCATCAATATTGCAAGGTAATCCAAGAGTTCTTTAAAAGCACGGGAGGGAGCTCCTTTTTCAAAATGAGCCCTTTGGTATAGATCCTGGGCCTTCTTTTTTTGTTTATTGGTCATTCTTCCTTTTCTATGGAAAAAGAAGGAATTAAAGTAGTAGATGAATTGGGATTTACTGCCTACCAGAATATTTATGTTGGTGGGAAAGAATTGAGAGAGCACAAAACTTTCCAGGCCATCGGCGGCTAGGTCCTCTTTGATTTCCAATGTATCCGAGAGGGTAACGAAAAGAGCCATGGCTTTGCGGGCCAATCGATCGATTCTATTTTGAATCAAACTTGGAGAACATCGAAACTGGCGAGCCATATCTCTGATTCCCGATGAAGAAATCATGGAATTTACCAGGCGTTTATAACTGATGTGCTTATGGGCATAATAGTTTATATTAAAAACATTTACGTTAAATGTATGCCAGCAATGTTTACACTGATATCGCTGAATCTTTTCTTCATGTTTATTACGTTCAAAGCCCTTCTTCCTAAAAGAAGATTTTATCTTTGACTCTGCCATATTGCTTGGACAAAGGGGATTAGGGCAATGGGGAATATGGTGCATTGTAAGACTCCTATACATTTCATATAGGAAGGCAAGTTGATATCTCTTCAGAAAAGGGGGAATTTTATGTCAGCAATTGGGAACATTATCTACAGTCTGAACCGGCCCAGCTGCCCCTCAATATCCTTTATATTACTCTCATTATCCTGGCCTAGCTGCCGCATCTTAGTAACCCCCTGGCTGATAAATCCAGAATCTTTGATAACCAACTCCATTATAGAGGAAAAATTCAGGGAATATTGCTGCAATTCATCCATGGTCCTATGAATTCCTTGACAGTTATCCTTCACTTGACCGGCGGTGTCTTGAACCTGATGAGATTGCTCCTTCATCAAACTCAACCCCTTGAGCACCTCGCGGCCTCCCACTTCCTGCTCTTCCATGGACTGCATCAGTTCCTGCTGCACCTCGCTGGTACTATCCAACTGTCCACGTAGCTGATCAAAGGCTTCCTTGGTACCACCCACCTCTTCAACCACCTGAGCTATCAACGATTCGGTGTTTTTAAGAAGCTCACTGACCTCTTTAGAACGGGAACTTGAATCTTCGGCCAATTTACGTATTTCATCGGATACCACGGCGAATCCCCGTCCCGCATCACCGGCATGGGCGGCTTCAATGGCTGCATTCATGGCCAAAAGGTTAGTCTGGCTGGCGATACCGGCAATTAGACTATTTGCTTCTTCAAGCTGCTGAGATTGATGCCTTACTTCCTCAATACTGTTAACCACCCGATCCATTTTGTTTTTACCCTGGGAGGATAATTGGCCCAGAGTAGAAAACAGACTGCTGTTTTTTTTAATATTGCCTGTGGAAGAAGAAAAATTCCCGATCATCTCTTCTACGGCGGCGGAAGACTGTTCTATGATATTAGCTTGTTCCAATATTCGCTGGTCCAGCTCTGCCATGGAAGAAGAAATATGATCCACCCTTCCCATGGATTCTGTAACCAGACCTCTTTGCTGCTTAAACTGCATCTCCATTTCTCCAAAGGCCTTGGTGGACTGTGACATTGCCTGTTCCACTTCCACAATGCTTTTTTGCAGTTCATCACCTGTATCGTTTAATTGGATTTCCGCTTTTCTTATATCGCCGATCATTCCGGCAAGGGTGCTGAGAAATTGATTTATCAGATGGCTGATATGGCCTAGATTATCAAAATTGATCAAGGTAATGCGTTTACTTAAATCACCACCGGCTGCATTGAGATCTGTGAGTCGTTGTTTTACCAATTTTTGCTGCCGACGGTCTTCGTATAGACTGATGCTGTTCATAACCCAAAAAATGATGCCAAAGCCACCAAATAAAATAAGGGAAGAACCACCGGGGCTACCAAGGATGAGGGGGATATTTGAACAGCTAAGATAAAAGTCTGCAAGATAGGCTCCAAAGACACCCATATTTAATATTATGGCTAATACAAAGAGATTACTTTTCCAACGTAAAAAATAATCCACCTCTCCTGATTTAACTTCGGTAATATTCAATTGGCGCTTGGCCGGCAGCAATATGGCATTCATGGCCATGGCGGAAATCAAGCCCGTTAAAAAAGCCGTGGATACTGAATTGGCCAGGCTGGTAAGATAGCTGGTACCTCCAGGGCTGTTCCATTTAAAAATCAGAGCATACATGGCTGTAACGGCCACGATCCAGATGATTACGTGAGTAAGGATAACCACCCAGGGAATGAATACTACGGCCCTGCGGGCCCTATCTTCCTGGGTTCCATTTTGCAAAAAATTCCACAATGGCTTTAACATTAGAAGCACAAAAAATAAAATAACCAATGCAAAAAAACTGGCAGCACCTAAAATTACCGGCTTAAAAGCGAAGGCTAAACGCTGGGCAAAATCCATATCCACATGGGGATTAAAGATAGCCACAATCACCTCTCTAAAAATCGCACCTATAAAAATAGGGACCAATATATTTACAAGACATAATTGAACTTTTATTTTTATTTGACTTATCACCCAAGAACTCCTTTTAATATAGGTAGTTTATTTTAAAGTTTAATTCTTCGATAGCTATCTTACAAGATTTTTATCCCTAAAATCATTTAAGAACAGATTGGGGTTCATTCTAGAGGGTTTATTATTCGAGATAAAGAAGAACATAAAACAAACACACAAAAAAAAAGCCAAAAAGTTGACGCGTTACCATTTCTGCGTTAAATTGAATAAAAATAATGTACTCTCAAGTACAAAAAAGTGTGAGGTGTTTATGTTAAAGAAAGCTCTATTTCTTTTAGCAGCGTTGTCATTAGTAATGACATTCGCTTGTCAACAACCCGGAGATACCATAAGTAATAGTACGTCTAATTACACATTGGCCACTCCTTCTGTTACGGTTAACGGCGGTGACGGATGGGTTGAAGTTACATGGAATCCAGTCGCTGAAGCTGATTATTACGAAATCTATCGAATGGCTCCAGATACGGGCTATCAGTTGATAGGTACTTCCGATAATGATGATAGTCATACAGTATCGCGTGCAGCCTACGCTGACCAATCAGATTTCCGAAGAACCAATTTCATCGACCGGGTAGGAATTACCACCAACAATCTATTTGCATTTAGCGGTTCCACTGGACCTAACTTCTTACAACAGGATGTATCTTATAGATATGGTGTTGTTGCAAGAAACGATGATACTGTCGACAATAATGTAACAGGAGTTGCGCAGTATTTGGACAGTAACATGGGTGTTTCCAGTGGAGTAACCTTGACCAGTGTCCCTGCAAAGGGTTCTATTCTAGAAGCTCCAACCAATGTTTCACTGCAGTACTATGCTCTAATGGGAACTGAATTCTATACCTTAAACTGGGATTATAACAACCTAGCTGGGGGTTATATGGTTTTCGGAATGGATGCCAATGACGCAATCGTCTTAAGCCAATACGAAGAAGAAGATGGTGCACTTAACTACGCACTATCCATGGACCCAATCGATATAGATCCCGATACCGTAGGACTTCAAGTATTAACTGTATCAAGTGCCATAAGACTAAGTTCCGCTGACATTGGTACCTATGTTGGCTTTACAGTTATTGCAATTCCCTTTGATGAATACTTTAATACCTTCGGTTATGCAGGTTCATCCAATGAACTGATTGCTGGAATTGAAACAATCAATGCAACCACTGATCATGAGTCAGAAATTGTTGTAAATTGGGAAAGCATTGATGATGCGGATTACTACGAACTATGGCGAAAAGGTCAGGATGAAGCAACATGGTCACAGATGACCGACGATACCACTGATCAGGCTCTTTTCATTGAACAGAATGATGGTGATGATGTTTACTTTGTTGATGAAGATGCTGCTCTTATTGCAGGAACCAATGAAGCCTACACCTACCATTATAAAGTTAGAGCTGTATTTGTAGATAATTCTACAGATCCCGCCACCACAACTATGTCAGTTTTCTCCCCCTTAGCCCAAGGAGATATAGCCTATACTGTTGTTGATGAATTAGCTCTTACGACACCTGTGGTTACAGCTACCAATGGTGAGTTCACCAACAAAATTGAAATCACATGGCCTGTGGTTGATGATGCAACCGACTATATATTATATAGAGCAGAATCCACCGTCAACACTGGTAACAATGGTGACTATGTACAAATTGCGACAACCGCTGATTTCAGTATTATGGAAACTCAAGCAGGTCTCACCAACGATGTACTTTACGAAGATACAGACGTATTACCGCAGGTAACAAATGCTGATGGCTCTGTAGATAATCAGTATTATTACTATTATGTCATTGCAGTTACTGGAACCGTATACAGTGACGAATCTAATGCTGACCTTGGATGGGTTGTCCCTAATACCGGTGAAGCAGATCCTGTACTATTCATTAATGATCCTACGGCTGTAACTTATTCAGCAGCTGAATCTAATGCTTCATCCATTGCAATCGAATGGACTGCCGTTACAACCTTAGCAGCTAATGCCGGTGCTGTAGCAGCCGATAGTTACGACTTCTACGTAAGTAGTGCGACAGCTACAACAGAATACGTACTTCTTGCAGAAGATGTAACCTCAACAAACTTCACTGATCTTAACGGAGCTAGCATCGAAGAGGGTGATACTCTGAGAGCTTCCCTTTCTGCCACAGGTGTAGAAACCACATTGGTACAAGGTGAAAGCTACTTTATTAAGATAAGAGCGAAGAATACAGCAAATAACCTTGTATCAGAGCTTTCTGCTTCTGATACTTCCAGACTCAGAGGATTTGTATCTCCATCCGCAAGCGGTGCATACGCAGCAGGTGCCGGAGAGATCCAGATTACCTTTACTGAAACGACCAACGAGTTTATCGAGCAGGACGCTGGACAAGATGCCTATATCATTGCATATGCGGCTGACGGAACAGCTATTGCTAATACCTATGCACCTTTAACCGACCTGACTGCTATAGGTGGATGGAGCGGTACGGATGTATGGACTGACACTACAGTAAACACCTTTGCAGATCCTGTGATAGGTGACTTCGCTGTGGCGGAAACCACCATTAACGGCGGACTTGCAACCGGCGACTATGATTTCTACATCATTACCAGAGCTGATAATGGAGAATATGGAACCAGCAATGTTATCAATATTACTGTACCATAATCTTTCTAAGGTTTAATCTAACTTAAGATTACCGGCCCGCCTTTCTGGCGGGCCTTTTTTTATTTACACAGCCCTTTCCCACTGCTCATACAAATGATCCAGCCGGGAAATCAGCTTGTCCAATTTCTTGGCCAGCTGTTTCCCCCTCAAACTGTCTTTCTCCTGGTAGGCCTTTTCCAATTCCTTCTGTAGCTTTAGCTTCTCTTCCTCGGCGTTGGTTATCCTCTGCTCCAAAAGCTTAAGAGAATCGTTATGAACATGGTCAGCCCGATGTTTTTCCTTGGCCCTCTGGGATACCGAACCGCCCAGCCTGGGCAGCACGGGGTAACGATTCTGAAAGAACTGTGAGAAGTTTCCCTCATGTGAGTTAAGTTTTAATTGATCGATCTCCACCACCCTATCTACCAGCTGGTCCAGAAAGAAACGGTCATGACTCACCACCAGCAGGGTGCCGGGGAACTCCTTAATGGCCGCTTCGATGGATTCCCTGGCAGGTATATCCATATGATTTGTAGGCTCATCGAGAATTAAAAAGTTGGTTTCCTGGTAGATCAACCGGCCCAGCTGCAGCCGGTTCCCCTCCCCGCCGGAAAGCACCTTCAAGGGTTTATTCAAATCCTCATAGGGAAAGTTTAGCTTTAAAGCCAAAGTGGTGGCTTCATCCATGGAGATAGGGCCCCAGCTGCGGATCTCCTGCATAAGGGTCTCTGCCAGGGGACTATACTGGGGCTTTTGTGACAGATAACCGATCTTTTGGCTTGGGCCGATCTTCAGCCGGGGATGATCCCATTCTCCTTGATTTAACAAGGCCTGTATGAGTGTACTTTTGCCACAGCCATTGGGCCCCACCAGAGCTACCTTCTCTCCGCAGAAGATTTCCATCTTTACGGATTTAAAGAGCTGCCGCTCACCAAAGTTCCAGGAAAAATCCTCCACCCTTAATGCCACCTTTGACCGGGAACTGTCTTCTCCAAAATCCAGGTTCAGGCTTTGGTCTAACACAGGTGGTTTTTCTGGCATGCGGTCTTCTATTTGTCCAAGAACTTTTTTAGCGGCCCCCAATTCTGCCATCACCCGGGGAGGTGGATTATATTGAGACATGGCAATGCTCTGCAGCTGTTTGATCTTCTGGGTGAGGCGGTATTTTTCCTTCTGGCAATAGTCGTATTCACTTTGCTGAGTTATTAGCCGTCGGTATTTCTGTGTCCGATAATCGGAATAACGCCCTTGAAATACCGAAAAGTTATGGGCTTCCATATCCCAGAGTTCAGAACAGCTTTTGTCCAGCAGATAACGGTTATGGGACACCACCAGTATAGCTTGGGGAAATCCCGCGATAAAACTTTCCAGCCAGGCCAGTCCCAGGTAATCCAGATGGTTACCCGGTTCGTCTAAAATCAGCAAATCGGGATTGCCCAACAAGGCCCGGGCAAAACAAAGCAGGCTTTGCTCTCCCCCGGAAAGGCTCTGCACCGATTGCTCCATTGGGTTATCCAAACCTAAACGGCGCAGTAGATTCTCTCCACGTTCCTGGGCTTCATAACCGCCCTGCTGTTCAAATTTGTCCAGCAGTTGCTGGTACTGTAGCAAAAGATTTTCCATGGTTTGCTCAGAAGCAGACTCCATGGCAGTCTCACAATCCTTCAGCTGCAATTGCAGAGGAGCCTGATTTGCCAGAAGAAAATCTTCTATGGATTGATCTTTATCAAATTGGGGTTTTTGGGGCAAAAATCCGACATTGAGATGGGGGATTCTATGGAGCTTACCACTATCGGCTTCCAATTCGCCTAGAAGCATACGGATAAGGGTGGTTTTACCAACTCCATTAGGGCCGATCAAACCAATCTTGTCCCCTTGTAGAATACGAAAGTTTGCATTGTTGAGTATAGATTTTGTACCGTTGTGGTACGATAAATTTTGTGCGTTGAATAATTCCATCATTTCCTCCTATGGATGAACAAAGCTGAGTTGGGGCTTCCGAGGAAATTTTAGACTGTAGATAGGATGTTATAAAATTTTACAGTCCGCTATGTTCGGAAGCTCGACAGAGTTCTTCCACCAACGGACTTGTATAAAAGCCATTTCATAATAACGCCTCCTCATTAAGCAGTTTAAAACAATTATACTCAGAGGAGGGTTCTTTGTCATGGGAAAATTTAGATCTACCCTAACAATCCCATATAGTTTTTTATGGACCGGGCGTTCACAAAGCTGATACCAATTTTTCGTTCATCGTTACTTACGGTATGAGTATATACTACAATTCCTTTCAACTTAATTTTCTCAGGATAAATAGTTACCGTTACATGTTCTTTAAGATTTACGTCGGTAAGATCCACATCGTGTACCAATACTCCAATACCAGATTTACTGGCATTAACAATGGTTGCTTCATGTTCATCCAAACGTCCAATAGAAAGAATTACGTTTTTTAGATTATCGGGCAACTGATCTAGGGGGATCCGGGTTTCATCTCTTTTGTCCTGCATATGTTTCTCCTGAAATTATAGATTCCTAACCTGTAAAGCACAGGCCCTATATACCATTATAAAATATATAAATCTTATTTCAACGACTTTTTAATGCTAAGCATACTTTTTATACAAATAAGTATATTTCTCATGAAAGCTCCATAAAGGTGATAAGTTTATTCCGCCCTTGAATCAACCTAGTACTTCCACAGTTACTGCAAGTTCCGTCACTAAAATCTGCTGCCTTATCAGACTTAAGATGTCATTTTTCACAGATGGTGGATTTTTCATAATATAAAGCAATGTCAGCCATATCTATGATGATCTCATAAATGGCTTCCTT